>DBFWXD010000316.1:0-1992 GCA_048215895.1 Eubacteriales bacterium | reverse complement strand
GACTTGAACTCTGGATTTAGACTTTTTGAAACCCAAGGCAGCAGCGGGCGCCCTTTTTCAAGCCAAAAAGGGCGCTTGAGAACAGAAAAATTATATACGAAAAATAGAGCCCCGGTTTGTTGGTATCAGAAAATCAACAGGCCGGGGTTCTTCGTTTTCCGGCACAAACGAAAAAGGGCGCCAAGCCCAGGAAAGGACGGAAACAGCCATGGACAACACACAGCACACCTATTTTGCGGAACTTAAACTTGCTCTCCAGAAAGCCGGTTACACCGTACAGCCTGTGGAGGATGGTCTCCTGCCAATTGAATGGAACGACCGCAGACTGTGCCAAGTCACCGAGAGCGGCGGCATCCGCTTCCGAACGGATGATACTACAGACCCTGCAGCAGAAGCGGCTCGAAGCCGGGTCACAGATATTGCCGGTGTGGTCAGGGAGTACATGACACTCATCGAGCAGGCCCCAGACCTGAAAGCAGATGGACTGGGCGAGAACTATAAGCATCTGGCGGAGTTTAACGGCGCTGTGCTTGCCGGCCACCCCAGCAGATACGGAGTTGAGTTTGTCACATGGGAGTGGAGCTATGGTCGAACCGGGCTGTGGCAGGGCCATTACTATGACCCCGGAAGCGGCCCCAATGGGTACCTGTCCGCGAAACAAGACTTCTGCGTCCGCTCCGGCCTCATGGATCAGAACCGCCTATTCACCAACGAGCAGCTTGCCGAGGTCTACCGCTGTGTCCACGAAACCTTGGAGAGCGTATATCCCATCACTCCGGAACGGCTGAAGCTGCTGGAGGGTGTGGCAGAACAGGTCAGGTGCGCTGTACCAGATCTGGCGGAACTGGTCAGCCAGTCCAGCGAAAGAGAGCTGGAGCCAGTGGCAGAGGAGGAACAACCGGACGTGATGATGAAAATGTAGGTCGGGCCTTCTCCTGTACCGTTCAAAAAGGGCGCTAAACGCAGAAACACAGAAAAGAACCAGAGCAATTATGATTGTCATCTGCGCAATATATTTTCCATAGAATCAATGAAACATTTGTGCTATAATCAATGGGGCCCTCAAGTTCAGCGGACTCCTCATACAAACCGGGAACGCCCCGCAAAAAGGGCGCTGCTCATAGTCAGAAGGGTAGAATGGGCGGCCATCACAGGGCACACACTATATCAGGACTTGAAAGGAAGTGGCCGGGGCATGAAAGAACGGACCTATGTTTGCTGTGATTTGAAAAGCTTTTACGCTTCGGTGGAATGTGTGGAGCGGGGGCTGGATCCCATGACCACGAATCTGGTAGTGGCAGACAAACGCCGCACAGAAAAGACGATCTGCCTCGCCGTCACTCCCTCGCTGAAAGCCTATGGCATCTCTGGACGGGCCCGGCTTTTCGAGGTGGTGCAGCGGGTCGCTGAGGTCAACGCCCAGCGCAGGTGGAACGCGCCCGGACATCAGTTCAGCGGTTCCTCCTGGAATGACCCGGAGGTGCGGCGGGATCCGTCGCTGGATCTGGACTACATTGTGGCCCCGCCCCGGATGGCCCACTATATCGATTGGAGCACGCGGATCTATCAGGTATATCTGAAATACATTGCTCCGGAGGACATCTATCCCTACAGCATTGATGAGGTGTTCATGGACATTACCGACTACCTGGATACCTACAAGATGACAGCACGGGAACTGACCCGAACCATCATCCTGGATATTTTGAAAACTACTGGTATCACCGCCGCGGCTGGAATGGGCACGAACCTGTATCTGGCCAAGGTGTCCATGGACATTGTAGCGAAGCATGTTCATGCGGATAAAGACGGAGTTCGTATAGCCAAGCTGAACGAAATGACCTATCGGCGGCTCCTGTGGAGCCACCGCCCTCTCACTGATTTCTGGCGAGTCGGCAAAGGATACGCGGCAAAGCTGGAGGGCTGCGGCCTCTATACGATGGGCGACATTGCCCGCTGCTCCATAGGAAAACCAACAGCTTACCATAACGA
>DBFWXD010000315.1:0-5789 GCA_048215895.1 Eubacteriales bacterium | reverse complement strand
GCTTAGGCACATAGGGGAGCTTGGAGTGCAGCGAGGGCAAAAAACCGAAGGACCGCGTAAGCGGGACTGTTTTACGCCCGAGACGGAGCGAAAGCGACCCGGCTATGTGCCCAAAGCGCAGCGTGCCCATAAGAAGCGCGGAGCTTAGGCACATGGAACAGAGCGGGCAGATCTGCACGCCTGGAAGCGAGAACGAGAGAATGTTGGAGAAGGTGAAGGAATATGGCGACCACCTATAACAACCTGTTTCTGGACACCCGAACCCGCCTGAGAAAGGCGGGGGTGGACAATGCCCAGCTGGAAGCCAGGGAGATTGTGTGCTACGCCGCAGATAAGAGCCGGGAACAGCTTTACCGGGATATGTCCCTGTATGTCTCGGCCGAGCTGGAGCGCCGGGTGGACGAGCTGGTACAGCGCCGCCTGGCGGGAGAACCGGTGGCCTACATCATTGGGGAATGGGAGTTTTACGGCCTGCCCATGGACGTGTCCCACGATGTGCTGATCCCCCGGATGGATACAGAGGTGCTGGCCGAGCGGGGAATTTTAAAGGCGCGGGAGTCCGGAGAGGGCGCCCGGGTGCTGGACCTGTGCGCAGGCAGCGGCTGCGTGGGCCTGGCGGTAGCGGCCAACGCCCCCCAGTGCCGGGTGGTGCTGGGCGAGCTGTCGGAGGGGGCACTGCGGGTGTGCAAGCAGAACGTGCGGCGCAACGAGCTCAATGCCCGGGTGACCTGCCTGTCTGTGAACGCCATGGAGCCCCCCAGCTCCACACTGTGGGATTTTGATGTAATTGTCTGCAATCCCCCCTATATTCCAACCAAAGATATTGAAAGCCTGGATATTTCTGTGCGGGACTACGAGCCCCATATGGCCCTGGACGGGGGAGAGGACGGCCTGGACTTTTACCGCTTCATTGCGGCCAAGTGGAAGTCGGCGCTGCGCCTGGGAGGAACCCTGATCTTTGAGGTCGGTATTGGGCAGGCTCCCCAGGTGGAGGAGATTTTGGCCAAAAACGGCTTTGAGGACATTAAAACCACTGCGGATACCCAGGGCATCTGGCGTGTGGTGGAGGGGACCATCAACAGCTGACAAGGCTCTGCACAGCCCATGACGGAACACAAAAGTCCGGTTTAACGGACAGAAAATAGCCTATCCTGAATAGGAAAAAGGGAAGGACCGCTCAAGCGGTCCAGGTCCCGCACGGCCTCGGGCCGGAGAGGAAGAAAGGATTGAGCAGTATGGCAACCAAAAAACCTGTCATCGAGGCGGCGACTCCTGCCTCTGATAAGAAAAAGGCCCTGGAGACCGCTATGGCCCAGATTGAGCGCACCTATGGCAAGGGCTCCATCATGCGTCTGGGAGAGAACACCGGTATTGTGGTGGATGCCATCCCCACCGGCTCTCTGTCTCTGGACATTGCCCTGGGAATCGGCGGTGTGCCCCGCGGCCGTATCATTGAAATCTATGGGCCTGAGTCTTCCGGTAAGACCACACTGGCCCTCCATATTGTAGCGGAAGCCCAGAAGCGGGGCGGCGAAGTGGCGTTTATCGACGCGGAGCACGCCCTGGACCCCGGCTATGCCCGGGCTTTGGGCGTGGACATCGATTCCATGCTTATATCCCAGCCTGATACCGGCGAGCAGGGCCTGGAGATCTGTGAGGCCCTGGTCCGTTCCGGCGCCATCGACGTGGTAGTCGTGGACTCTGTGGCGGCTCTGACGCCCCGGGCGGAAATCGAGGGTGACATGGGAGACAGCCATGTGGGTCTGCTGGCCCGACTGATGAGCCAGGCCCTGCGGAAGCTGGCCGGTTCCATTGCCAAGACCAACTGCGTGGTTATCTTTATCAATCAGCTCCGGGAAAAGGTGGGCGTCATGTACGGCAACCCCGAGGTGACCACCGGCGGCCGGGCGCTGAAGTTCTATTCCTCCGTGCGTATTGATGTGCGGCGGATTGAGGCCCTGAAAAACGGCACCGAGATCATCGGCAACCGTACCCGGGCCAAGATCGTGAAGAATAAGGTGGCGCCGCCCTTCCGGGAGGCGGAGTTTGACATCCTCTACGGCGAGGGCATCTCCAAGTGGGGCGAGCTGGTGGATCTGGCCGTAAAGCTGGACATCGTGCAGAAGTCCGGCTCCTGGTTCTCCATGGGAGAAATGCGTCTGGGCCAGGGCCGAGACGCCGTGAAGCAGTATCTGCGTGACAATCCGGAGCTGGCCGACAAGATCGAGGCCGAGGTCCGGGCCAATGCCTTCAAGCTGATGAGCAAGCAGGCTCAGATTGCCGCCAAGGCCGCGGGCCGTGCGGTGGACGTCTCCGCCGACGACTTTGAGGACGGGGCAGAGGAGAACAGCTAACACCGGTTATGGTCATCGAAGATCTGAAGCCCTCCAAGCGTGTGGAGGGCCGCTGGCTGGCGGTGCTGGAGGATGGCTCCATTCTCCGGCTGGGCGAGGGCGAGGTGGTTCGCTTTGCCCTCTATGCCGGGAAAGAGCTGGGCGCTGACGAGGTAGAGGAGCTTCAAAAAGCGGCAAAGGGAAGTGCTTTAAAGGAAAAAGCCCTGTCACTTTTAAGCCGGAAACCGCAGTCCCGGCGCGAACTGGAACGTAAGCTGGGGGAGTGGGGAGCTCTGGAACAGGAGTGCTCCTCCATCTGTGACCGGCTGGAGGAGCTGGGCTACCTCAACGACGCCGCCTATGCCGGCATGGTGGCCCGCCACTACTCCGCCAAAGGATACGGGGAGCGCAAGCTGCGGGATGAGTTTTACCGCCGGGGTATTCCCCGGGAACTGTGGGAGGAAGCCCTGGAGCAGGGGCAGGACCCGGCTCAGGCCATTGACGCCTTTTTGGCCAAAAAGCTCTCGGGACAGGAGATAGACCGACAGGCGTTGAAAAAGGCTTCGGACGCCCTGGCCCGAAGGGGCTATCGCTGGAGCGATATTAGCGAGGGACTGCGCCGGTATGGTGCGGTGCTGGACGATTGAAATGAGAAAATGGAGCGAGATAAATGCCGTATCAAGTAGCGTTTGTATCTCTTGGCTGTGCCAAGAACCTTGTAAATACCGAGCAGATGATGGCGCTTTGCCGTGAAGCTGGTTACCTTGTCACCGGCAATCCCGAGGGGGCCGATGTGGCAGTGCTGAACACCTGCGGCTTTATTGAGTCGGCCAAGAGCGAGGCCATCGACAACATCCTGGAGCTTGGGGAGCTGAAGAAGGCCGGAAAGCTGAAAAAGCTTCTGGTGGCCGGCTGTCTCACCCAGCGGTATCCCGACGACATTCGTGAGGAACTGCCTGAGGTAGATGGTATGCTGGGAACCGGCAGCTATACCGACGTGGTCCAGGCGGTGGAAGAGCTGATGGCAGGGGAGAAGGCGGAGCACTTCGGCAACATTCACCGTACCTACGAGGACGGCGAGCGCCTGGTAACCACTCCGCCCTACACTGCCTATCTGAAGATTGCCGAGGGGTGCAGCAATGGCTGTGCCTTCTGCATCATTCCAAAGCTCCGGGGCAAATACCGCAGCCGTTCCATGGAGGCTCTGCTCTCTGAGGCCAGAAAGCTGGCCGACTCGGGGGTGAAGGAGCTCATTGTCATTGCCCAGGATATCACCCGATATGGCCTGGATCTGGAGGAGAAAACCTCTCTGGCCGCTCTGCTCAAAGAGCTGTGTCGGCTGCCCTTCCACTGGATTCGCCTTCACTACCTCTATCCTGAGGTCATTACCGACGAGCTCATTGAGGTCATCGCCAATGAGCCCAAGATTCTCCACTACCTGGACATCCCCATTCAGCACTGCAACGACGGCATTTTAAAGGCTATGCGCCGGCACAACACCAAAGCTGAGCTGGAAGAGCTGTTTGCCAAGCTGCGCAAGGCCATGCCCGACCTGGTCATCCGCACCTCTCTGATCTGCGGCTTGCCCGGCGAGGGAGAGGCGGAGTTTGAAGAGCTGTGCGAGTTCCTCCGGGAGCAAAAGCTTCAGCGGGTGGGCGTGTTCCAGTTCTCTCCGGAGGAGGGGACCCTGGCCGCTGCCATGGAGAACCAGGTGCCTGGCGAGATTGCCGCCCGTCGGGTGGAGCTGGTGGTAGACCTGCAGTCCCGAATTATGGACGAGTACAACGAGCAGCGCCTGGGCACCGTGATGGAAGTGCTGTGCGAGGGCTTTGATTCCAGCGAGGGCTGCTATGCGGGCCGGACCTACGCCGACTCCGTGGACATTGACGGTCGGGTGCTGTTCACTGCGGCCGGCCTGATTCCCGCAGGGGAATTTGTCAAAGTGCGCATTACCGGCGTTTCCGATGGAGATCTCACCGGTGAAATTGAGGAATAATTAAGATAAAACGAGGGAATTTGCTATGAACACAGCCAATAAACTGACCATCCTGCGGGTAATTATGATCCCGGCCTTTCTGCTGGTGCTCTATTTAGATGTGCCCGGGGCCAACTACTGGGCGCTGGCTATTTTTGCTGCCGCCAGCATTACCGACACGCTGGACGGCTATATTGCCCGGCACTATAACCAGGTCACCGATTTCGGAAAATTTATGGACCCCCTGGCCGACAAGTGCCTGGTGACCGCCGCTATGCTCTGGTTTGTGGAAGTGGGCCAGATGCCCGCCTGGGCGCTGCTCATTGTCATCGTCCGGGAGTTTGGCGTTTCCGGTCTTCGTATGGTGGCTGCGGACAAGGGCCGGGTGATTGCGGCCGGATGGTCCGGTAAGGTGAAAACCGCCTCTACCATGGTGTGTATCGTACTTATGCTCCTGCCCATTCCTGAGGTTCTGAACAGCATCTGCACCGCGCTTATTGTGCTGACCACCATTTACTCCGGCGTGGAGTATTTTATGAAGAATTTGGACATCCTGACTCAGGCAGAATAAGGAGTGTGACATGAATATCTTCAGCGGAAAAAATACCTGGCAGGACACGCTGATCCGTGTTTTGGTGATTGCAGCGTCCTCGCTGATCATTGCTCTGAACTTGAAGAGCTTTGTGCAGGCGGGGGACCTGTTTCCGGGGGGATTTACCGGCTTGACCCGTCTCATTCAGCGGGTGTGCCTGGAGAACTTTTCCATTGAACTGCCCTTTGCGCCCATTAATCTGACGCTCAACGCGGTTCCGGCGATCATCAGTTTTCTGCTGGTGGGAAAGCGCTTCACGCTCTATTCCTGCCTGTCTATCGCCCTGACCAGTATTTTTACCGACCTGGTGCCCTCCATCGCCATTACGGAGGACACGCTGCTCATCTGCATCTTCGGCGGACTCATTAACGGCTTTGCCATCAGCCTCTGCCTTTATGTGCGGGCCACGTCCGGAGGAACCGATTTTATCGCCATTGCCCTGTCGGAGCGAAAGAACATCGACGCCTGGAACTATATCCTGTGCGGCAATGTGATCATGCTGATGATTGCCGGCATGCTCTTCGGCTGGGATAAGGCCCTGTATTCCATTTTGTTCCAATACGCCTCCACCCAGGTGATCCGGATGATGGACCCGGACGGCCGCCGCTCCACGCTGCTGATTGTGGCGGAAAAAGACCATGTGGAGGAGATCTGCGAAATTATCCGCCAGACCCACCACTCCGCCACACTCATCGACGGGGTGGGAATGTACAACGGAACGCCCTGCACTATGATTTATTCCGTGGTGGAGGACAGTCTGGTTCGCTCTCTGTCCCACCAGGTGCGCCAGGTTGACCAAAAAGCCTTTGTTAATGTGCTGCGCACCGAGAAGGTAGTGGGAAAATTTTATCGCCGCCCCAGAGACTGACCGGCCCGAACGGCTGTGCAT
>DBFWXD010000314.1:0-1889 GCA_048215895.1 Eubacteriales bacterium | reverse complement strand
TGGAACAGGTCGCCCGGGACAAGGGCTTTGTCCGGCAGGGGGAGGAGCTGTACGTAGACGTGGCCAACTGACCCGGCCGCAGCTCCGGCCAGGGGGATGTGTGCCCCGGACGGAGAATTTTACAAGGAGGATATTTCGGTCGCTTATGGAGTTTGGAGTTGGGGCCGTCTTGGACGGCAAGGTTACAGGTATCACAAAATTCGGGGCTTTTGTTGCACTGCCGGAGGGAAAGTCCGGTCTGGTACATATTTCCGAGATTGCCTATTCCTATGTGAATGAGGTCTCTGATCACCTGCACGAAGGGCAGGAGGTCAAGGTGAAGATCATTGGCATTGACCAGGCAAACCGGATCAATCTGTCCATCAAGCAGGTAGAGCCCCCACCTCAGCGTGCCCCGCGGCAGCAGGGTGGCGGCGGACAGCGCTTTAACGGCGGCGGTCGTCCCCACCAGAACAGTGCTCCCCGCCCCATGGGTTTTGTGCGCCAGGCTCCAAAGGAACCCACCGATTTTGAGGACCGTCTGAAGCAGTTCATGCAGTCCTCTGACAGCAAGCTGTCCGAGCTTCGCTATATCGAAAAGAAGGGCGGAAACCGCCGGGGAGGCGGCCGCCGGTAATCGGGCCGGAGAGGGCTTACACCGTCTTTGTCCAGGGCCGCCGCGTATGCGGCGGCCCTGTTTTTGTAAAAAAAACGCCCCCGGCCGGGGGCGTCAGGATCTGGGGAAGCCCCCGATTGGTTGAGCCGGACAGAGCATACCACACAAAAAAGAAACGGTCAACGGGAACGCTGTCGTTTCCCGAAACGGAGGAACAACACCATGCTGATCATCAACGGAACCGTCCACACCATGGACGGCCTTACCATTCCAAATGGCTATGTAGCCGTATCCGGGGACAAAATTGCAAAGGTTGGCCCCATGGAGGAGTGCCCTGCCCACTGGGAGGGGGAGACCCTGGACGCCGGAGGCGGCCACATCATGCCCGGCTTCATTGACGCCCACTGCCATCTGGGCATGTTTGGGGACGCAGTAGGCTTTGAGGGGGACGATGGAAACGAGGCCACCGATCCCTGTACGCCCCACCTCCGGGCCATTGACGCGGTGAATCCCTTGGACCGCTGCTTTGAGGAGGCCCGGGCAGCAGGGGTGACCACGGTTCTGACCGGCCCCGGTTCTGCCAACCCCATCTCCGGCCAGTTTGCTGCCATCAAGACCAACGGCAAGTGGGTGGATGCCATGGTGCTGAAGGCTCCCGTTGCCATGAAGCTGGCCCTGGGGGAGAACCCCAAGAGCGTCTACAATGAGCGCCATGAGACCCCGGTGACCCGCATGGCCACCGCGGCCATCATCCGAGAGAACCTGCGCAAGGCCCTGGAATATGGGGAGAAGCTGGAAAAGGCGCAGGCCGACGAGGAGGAAGAAAAGCCGGACTACGACGCCAAGCTGGAGGCCCTGCTGCCTGTGGTACGGGGGGAACTGCCCGTTCATATCCATGCCCACCGGGCGGATGACATTGCCACCGGAGTGCGTATTGCCAAGGAGTTTGGCCTAAAGTGTGTCATCGTCCACGGGACTGAGGCCCACCTGATTCCGGAGCTTCTGGAGCAGGAGGGGATCCCGGTTATCACCGGCCCCTGCCTGGGAGACCGCTCCAAGCCGGAGCTGGCCAATATGACCATTGAGAGTCCGGCGGTGCTGACCCTCCAAGGGGTGAAAACAGCCATCTGTACCGATCACCCGGAGGTGCCCATTCAGCACCTGCCCCTGTGCGCGGCTATGGCGGTGAAGGGCGGCATGCTGCCTGAGGCGGCCCTGGCAGCCATCACCATCAACCCGGCCCAAATTGCCGGGATTGACCACCGGGTGGGGTCTCTCACGCCGGGCAAGGATG
>DBFWXD010000313.1:0-1882 GCA_048215895.1 Eubacteriales bacterium | reverse complement strand
TCCTGTAAGAGAGCTTTGGAGCGGATTGACCCATGTAAGGGTTGGAACAGAGCCATGTAACAGTTGCTGCATAAAATCTGCAACTGCTTTTTCTGTCTTCTCCCCGTAAACTCCGTCCTCCAGCAGCCGCCCGCCTAAATTCAATTCGTTGAGTCTTTGCTGCAACTGGCGGATTTTTGCTGCATCGCCACCCACAAACCATGCCAGCCGCTCGATCATGCTGTCGGAAATACCTGTGATGATCCCGCAGTGTTCCAGTTCGCTAACAGCGGCACGCAGGTTGCGGGCTGTATCGTCTGTGATATAGTTGTTCTCTCGTTCGTTTTGCGATAAATCCCGCTGTAATTGGCGCACGATATCTTCCAAGGAGCCCTTTATGCCTCCATCGTAGTCATCGCTGTATATGGCAGGAAGATCCTGCAAAAGGACTTTCCGTTCCACATAGTTCAGATATTCTCTGCTGCCAATGGAATACCCACAACGCCCCCGCAAATCTACCGATTCATTGTTGCTACGGTATGTGTTCAGTACATCCCGTAAGAATTCTTTATCCTTTCCCTGTGAAATATCCTGGAGAAATGCAGTCTTTCTTGCATCGCTCCCAGCCGCAAAGGAAATACTCCAATCCACAGCTTTTTGAAGCAAATCAAGGCACTCACTGGCAAAGAAGTCTGAACAGTTCTTAATTTTTTGAATTGCGGTTTGGACAGCCCGATCGTCACGCAAAGAACTGCCTGGGAGATAAAAAGAGGATAGATTCAGGATTCCTATGCAGTCACTGCTATGGCTGCAAAAACTGCCGGACATCCTGCATACATCATATTAGTGATTGTACCTGCTTGGCAAGTGTGCTCCTTCGATCAGAGGATATATTGCGAATGACGTTTATGTGTTCCTGCAAGTCGTCGTAGATCTCTTCCACTGCGGCGCCAGCACGGTTCCCCACCTCCCGTAATGTTTCGTGGTAATTCGTTTCTGACGGTCTTTGCATCAGCGTGCCAAAAAAAGTGGCGCGGTTTACGCGGTTCCAATAGTCACTGCTCCCCAAAACAGCACCGTTTTCACCAGTTGCTTCCTTGCTCATAGGTTTCCCTCCTGAAAGTTTTCTCAAATGCAGGCCTCCGTATGAAGAAAATTGCATGTTTCTGTGCAACAAACTGACAGAATTTTTACCAGAAAGGCAGCACCGGGCAGGAATTTCCCAGCCCAGTGCTGCCTCATGTTTATTTTGATGGTTACATCGCCTTTCCAATTACATCGCCCATCGTATCCGCTGCCTCCCGCATCATGTCTGGTGTGGCGTGGGTGTAGGTGCTAAGGGTGAATCCCGCGCTGTAATGTCCTAAGGTGCTGGACAGGGTCTTCACATCCACCCCATTCTTCAGTGACAGCGTTGCGAAGGTGTGTCGGAGATCGTGGAACCGGATATGCTCGGCACCGATGGCCTTGAGGATCTTCTCGTGGGTGTGCCGGAAGGAGTCCGGATCGAACATGCCCCCTGTCTTGGGCGACGGGAACATGTAGGGATTTCCCGGGTGCTTCTTGTGCTCCTCCACCAGCAGCTCCACCGCCTGCTGCGAGACCGGCAGGACACGGATGGAATTGTGGGTCTTGGGCTGGCTCACCACCAGTTCTCCCTTGGTACGGGTCACCTGTTTCGTGATGGAGATGGTTCTATTCTCCACGTCCAGGTCCGTCCAGAGGAGAGCCAGCAGCTCTCCCCGCCGCAGTCCTGTGGTTAGTTCCAGGTAGAAGGGCGCCAGCAGTCCCCGCTTGTCCGCTTCCATCAGATAGGGGCGGATCTTCTCTTCCGGCAGAACTTTCATCTCCCGCTTTTCCATCTTTGGAAGCTTGCAGCCCCTGGCTGGGTTCACCAGGATCA
>DBFWXD010000312.1:0-5114 GCA_048215895.1 Eubacteriales bacterium | reverse complement strand
AACCGCCGCTTCAATGAGGAGCTGGATGCGCTCCGGCAGCAGCTTGATGAGCTGGAGCGGGAGAAGGAAAAAACCAACCAGCTGCTGCGGTCGGTTGAGACGCTGCGGCCGGTGATCCTCCGGGAGCTGAGCTTTGAACATGGGTTTTCAGAGGGCGTCATGGACACCCTTCTGGATCATTTGGAGGTGAATGGAACCGGGGACAAAAAGGTGATCCGGGCTACTGTCTATTTGAAAGCGGCGTTGGAGCCCCAGTGCTATACCATCCAGCGCATCCGGGGCAATGCTTCTGTTTGTACCAGACAATACACATGATCCGGGCGGATATTGAGACGGAGGTTTCCCCCATCGTAGGCGGGGAGAAGCAGAGCGAGGACATGATTCACTATCTGCTCCAGGAATATGAGGGGGACTCCAGCAAGATCTGGGAGGCCAACATTTTCGGAAAATCCCTCCACGAGCTGGTCAACGAGGATCTGAACGCCAAGATCAAGCGCATGCCCGAGGATGCCCGTGTCAAGCTTCGTGAGACCCTCCAGCGGATTATCAATGAGGGCTCCGGCGGTCTGATCTGCATTATTTTGTAATTGCGAAAACAGTTTGTAAAAACGCCCTGTGACGCGGCATTGCGCTGCGCCATGGGGCGTTTTTCTCGGTGACTTTGTCACGGTTTTGAAGTACGGAACCTGATAAGATAGGACCAACAAAAGATAAATACCGGAATAGGAGAATTTTTATGGGAATGTTTGATTTTTTTAAGCGGGCGGACATTGATCGGGGCGTGGAGGAATACCGGGCCCAGAGCGGCGGAGTACTGCTGGACGTGCGGACCCGGGAGGAGTATCTTCAGGGGCATATCCCGGGCAGTCAGAATCTGGATGTACAGGAGATTCAAAAGGCACCCAGCCTGCTGCCGGACAAAGAGGCTGCGCTGTTTGTCTATTGCCGCAGCGGGGCCCGCAGCGGACAGGCGGCATTTATGCTGAAAAAGATGGGATATACCAATGTGACCAACATCGGTGGTATCATGGATTATCACGGGCAGATTGAGAGGTAAGGATATGAAAGTAGTTATTGTTGGAGGGGTGGCAGGCGGAGCAACCGCCGCGGCCCGGATTCGCCGGCTGGATGAACAGGTGGACATTGTGATCTTTGAGCGCTCTGGCTTTGTGTCCTATGCAAACTGCGGCCTGCCCTATTACATCGGCGGGGTCATTACCGACCAGCGGGAGCTGACCCTCCAGACCCCTGAGAGCTTTTTTGCCCGGTTCCGCATTGACGTGCGGGTGCGCCATGAGGTGACTGCCATCCACCCGGAGAACAAGACGGTATCGGTCACGAATCTGGAGACCGGGGAGCAGTTTGAAGAGCACTATGATAAGCTCCTCCTGTCCCCGGGAGCCAGACCTACCCAGCCCCGTCTGGCGGGAGCGGAGCACGAGCGCATCTTCACCCTGCGCACCGTGGAGGACACCCTGCGAATCCGCCGCTTTGTGGAGGAGAAGCAGCCCAAATCCGCGGTGCTGGCCGGAGGCGGCTTTATCGGACTGGAAATGGCAGAGAACCTGCGGGAGCTGGGGGTGGAAGTCACCATCGTCCAGCGGGCGGATCAGGTGCTGCCTCCGCTGGACTATGATATGGCCGCCCAGATCCATACGCTGCTGCGCAGCCACGGGGTACACCTGAAGCTGGGCAGCGCGGTGGCAGGCTTTGAATCCAGCGGGGAACAGGTGGTCACGCTGCTGGAAGGGGAGCAGCCGCTGCACTCTGACATGGTGCTTCTGGCCATCGGAGTAACGCCCGACACTGCCCTGGCCCGGGAAGCCGGACTGACGCTGGGGCAGAAGGGGGCCATCCGGGTGAACGACCGGATGGAAACCTCTGTGCCGGACATCTACGCCGTGGGAGACGCGGTGGAGGTGGAGCACTTTGTAACCAAGGAGCGGGCCGTGGTCGCTCTGGCCGGTCCGGCCAACCGCCAGGGGCGCATCGCCGCCGACAACATTTGCGGCGGGGACAGCCGCTATTCCGGCGCCCAGGGCTCGTCGGTCATTAAGCTCTTTGAGCTGACCGCCGCCTCCACGGGAATCAATGAGAGAAGCGCCCAGGCTGCCGGGATCAATTATGACAAAGTGATTCTTTCTCCGGAACATCACGCCTCTTACTACCCGGGCTCGCAGACCATGACCATGAAGGTGCTGTGGGAAAAGGATACCCTGCGCCTGTTGGGCGCCCAAATTGTGGGGCGCGGCGGGGTGGACAAGCGCATCGATGTGCTGGCCACCGCCATACGCAGCGGCATGAAGGCCACCGAGCTGGCGGAGCTGGATCTGGCCTATGCGCCGCCCTATTCTTCGGCGAAGGACCCGGTGAATATGGCCGGCTTTATGATCGAAAATATCACCGAAGGAAGTGTAAAGCAATTTCACTGGACAGATATAGAGGCACTTGCCCGGGACGGGAGCGTTACCCTGCTGGACGTCCGGACGGCGGGAGAGTACCGCCGGGGCCATGCGGAGGGCTTTGTGAACCTTCCGGTGGATGAGCTGCGGGAGCGGCTGGAAGAGATTGACCGGTCCAAACCGGTCTATGTCATGTGTCAGAGCGGCCTGCGCAGCTATGTGGCCTGCCGCCTGCTCACCCAGCACGGATTTGACTGCTACAACTTCTCTGGGGGTTATCGCTTCTATGAAATGGTGACCCGGGAGCGCCTGGCCTGTGCGTCCAGCTATCCCTGCGGAATGGAACGATAAACAAAAACGGCGGGACGATTTCTTTCGTCCCGCCGCTTGCCTATTTCCTTAGTGCTGGCAGTGGTGTTCCCCGCAGCCGTGCTCGCCGCAGTGATGCTCTCCGGAGTGGTGCTCCTCGTGGTGGCTGCACATCACATCGGGATTAAACGCCAGCTGACCGGAGAGAAGGGCCTGCACCGCATCGTCCGCCTGACCGGATACTCCGCCGTAGAGCTGGATGCCAGCCGCTTCCAGAGCGGCTCGGGCGCCGCCGCCAATGCCGCCGCAGATGAGCGCGTCCACCTTCAGGGCGCTCAGAACGCCGGCCAGGGCTCCGTGGCCGCTGCCGTTGGTGTCTACCACCTGAGAGGAGACGACCTTCCCCTCCTGGACATCATAGAGCTTGAACTGCTCCGTGTGGCCGAAATGCTGAAAAATACTTCCGTTTTCATAGGTAACTGCGATTCTCATAGTATGATCTCCTTTTGCTGTGAGGTTCCGAAATGCGTCTCGAAAGCAGCCGCCGCACAGGCCGGAACCGGGGGCGCCGTCGCACAGCAGAACATCTCCGCCGGCGATGCGCAGCGGTCTGCCCTCCACCAGCATGTCCGCTACCTTCTTGCGGGCCTGGGCATAAATCTGCTGTACAGTGGTACGGGCCACGTCCATGCGAAGGCCGCACTCCTCCTGAGAGAGCCCTTCCCGGTCGATGAGGCGCAGGGCCTCATATTCGTCCACGGTCAGGACGATTTCCGGACCAGGCGTGTCCCCATCGGTGGGGACAAAGCCCTGGGACAGAGGGAAGTGACAGACCCGGCGGCATTTGCGAGGTCTGGCCATGGAACATACCTCCTTGGATTGTGTACCATCAGCATAGCACTTTTATGGCATATGTCAAGAATTATTTTTGACATATGCCATAAAAATTCCCTCTGAGGAAATTCTCAGAGGGAATGAATCAAGATTCGGAAGACCATCCATAGTGATGGCCGTTGCCTTGTCCAGCGTGGTGTCCGCTGTCCTGGCCGTTTCCCTGGCCATACTGCCCGGAACTCTGAGTTTCGGAGCTTTCTTCCTGCGTGCTGGGTTCCGCAGAGGAGAGAGCGTCAATGCGCTGACGGATTTCCCGCATGGTCATCGCTTGCACCTGCTGGGGTGTGATGTCCGGGTCCAGAGACAGCAGCTCCAGATAGGCCTGATATTTCCCATAGGACAGTCCGGCGTGGTGGGCGTCCTCCAGGGCGGTGCGGTCGGCGGCATAGCAGTGAGACGGGCCGTGGCCGGCGGTGCAGGACTGAACACCGGCCAGGAGCGCTTGCTGGCGCTGCGCGTCATCATCCACCACGGCGATGGACAGCAGTTCCTCTCTGGCCAGGCAATCTGCCACCGTTTTGCTGCTGAGAATCTCCTCTAGGGCGTCCTGATAGTTGAGAAATTGCACCGACAGGGAGTCAGCCAAAGCTTGGCCGTCCTCGTTATAGCCCTCCACAGAAATGACTCGATCAAATCGGTTGAGCTCCAGCTCCAGGGAGGGGTTAATGTCAATGCTGATGACGGAGACGGGGGTAAACCATACCTTCCACAGGCCTAGACAGACCACCAGCAGCAGGCAGGCGGCCAGGGAGAGCAGGGGACGGGCGTGAGAGAAGGTGGCCGGGGCGTGCCGGTAGCCGTTGGTTTTCTCCGAAAGAAAGGCGAGGGTGTCCTCTTTCAGCGACGGTTCCGCCTGAATCCGATCCAGGGCCTCTTTCAGGGTGTCATTCACTTGCCTCACCTCCCAGCGTTTCCTTCAGCAGACGGCGTGCCCTACCCAGCAGGGTGTAGATGGTATTGACATTTTTGCCCAGAATGTGTCCGATCTCCGGGGCGGTGTAGCCCTCATAATAGTGGAGATAGACCACATCCTTGTAGTGTGGCGGCAGGGAGAGCACGGCCTCCAGCACCTCCCGGTGCCGGTCCTCCAGGGGGGCGGGCTGGTCCAGCACCTGGTCCAGAGAGACGGTATGTTTCCGGAAAAAGCTTTTAAGCAGATCTTTGCAGGCGTTGATGGTCACACGGATAAACCAGGCCTTCTCGTGCTCGGGATTTTCAAAGGATGCGCTGCTGAGGACATATTTCAAAAATACCGTTTGAAATATGTCCTCGGTATCAGAATAATTTTTCAGATGGATCATACAGAGCCGACGCACCAGGTCGGAATACTGCTCAATGGCTCTGCGTGCCTCTTCTTCGCTGCGCATCGTCCAAAACTCCGCTCCTTAATTGTGTCTTCCGCCGTGATAGCCCCAACCGCTGCCGTCCATGGGGCGGCTGTCGGAACGGTGATCACACACTCCGTCTCCGTTTTTGTCTGTAAAGCCGTTTCCCTGTCCACCGCAGCCG
>DBFWXD010000311.1:0-1754 GCA_048215895.1 Eubacteriales bacterium | reverse complement strand
GAGCACTCCCGTCCCACGGGGCGCGGGAGTGTTCTTTTTCAAAAAAATCGCCGGTTTTTGCCCCGTTTCTTCCCAAACATGTGCCGGCGCTTCCTGCTTTTTGCTTCAGGAAAACAAAATATTGTGTTTCCGCCGGAATTTTGCACAAGATATTGACGAGCCATTTCCTTCATGGTATAGTAGGAGCAGTCGCGGCGGCCAAGCCGCCGCGGGACTGAAGAATTGTGGAGGGACCGTGTGATGTATCAGGTGACCAAGCGGGACGGCACCGCCGCCCAATTTGAGATCGGCAAGATCAGCGCCGCCATTACCAAGGCGTTCCAGGCTCTGGACAAGCAGTTCCATCCCAGTGTCATCGACCTTCTGGCCCTGCGGGTCACCGCCGACTTCGAGCCCAAGATCCGGGACGGCCGCATCGCGGTGGAGGACATCCAGGACAGCGTGGAAAAGGTGCTGTCCGAGGCGGGCTACGCCGATGTGGCCAAGGCCTACATCCTCTACCGGAAGCAGCGGGAGAAGGTGCGCAATGTCAACTCCACCCTGCTCAACTACCGGGAGCTGGTGGACAACTACCTCCAGATCAACGACTGGCGGGTGAAGGAGAACTCCACCGTCACCTACTCGGTGGGCGGGCTCATCCTGTCCAACTCCGGCGCCATCACCGCCAACTACTGGCTCAGCGAGATCTACGACCAGGAGGTGGCCAACGCCCACCGCAATGCCGAGATCCATATCCACGACCTGTCCATGCTCACCGGCTACTGCGCCGGCTGGTCTCTGAAGCAGCTTATCCAGGAGGGGCTGGGGGGCATCCCGGGGAAGATCACCTCCTCCCCGGCCAGTCACCTGTCTACCCTGTGCAACCAGATGGTCAACTTCCTGGGCATCATGCAGAATGAGTGGGCTGGGGCCCAGGCATTTTCCTCCTTCGACACCTATCTGGCCCCCTTTGTCAAGGTGGATCACTTGACCGAGAAAGAGGTCAAGCAGTGCATCCAGTCCTTCGTCTACGGGGTGAACACCCCCAGCCGCTGGGGCACCCAGGCTCCCTTCTCCAACATCACCCTGGACTGGACCGTGCCCAAGGATCTGGAGAACCTGCCCGCCATCGTGGGGGGCAGGGAGATGGACTTCACCTACGGGGACTGCAAGACCGAGATGGACATGGTGAACAAGGCGTTCATCGAGATCATGATCGAGGGCGACGCCAACGGACGGGGCTTCCAGTACCCCATCCCCACCTACTCCATCACCCGGGACTTCGACTGGTCTGAGACGGAGAACAACAAGCTCCTGTTTGAGATGACCGCCAAGTACGGCACCCCCTATTTCTCCAACTACATCAACTCTGACATGGAGCCTTCTGACGTGCGCAGCATGTTCTGCCGCCTGCGGCTGGACTTGCGGGAGCTGCGGAAAAAGTCCGGCGGCTTCTTCGGCTCCGGCGAGTCCACTGGGAGCGTGGGGGTGGTCACCATCAACCTGCCCCGCATCGCCTATCTGGCCAAGGACGAGTCCGACTTCTACCAGCGGCTGGACAAGCTGATGGACATCGCCGCCCGGTCCCTCAAGACCAAGCGCACCGTCATCACCAAGCTGCTGGAGGCGGGGCTCTACCCCTATACCAAGCGCTATCTGGGGACCTTTGACAACCACTTCTCCACCATCGGCCTCATCGGTATGAACGAGGTGGGACTGAACGCCGGGTGGCTCCGGGCCGACCTGACCCACAAGGAGACCCAGCAGTTCACCAA
>DBFWXD010000310.1:0-2963 GCA_048215895.1 Eubacteriales bacterium | reverse complement strand
GTTCTGGGTATTTTGGCCGGAATTCTCATCGCCTTGGGCGGCGCCTCCACCAACACGGCAGTCTATGGAATCACCGATCCCTGGACCATCAAGACAATCTGCGGACTTCTCTTCCCCTTCGGTCTTGGTATGGTCGTCATTATGGGAGCTGAGCTGTTCACCGGCAACTGCCTCATCGGGATCTCTCTGCTGGACAAGAAGTGCACGCTGCTGCAGCTGCTGCGCAGCTGGGTCATTGTCTACCTGGCCAACCTTGTCGGCTCCCTGATTGTAGCCGGTGGCTGCGCCTGGTTCGGTCAGATGGACCTGGGCGGCGGTCAGCTGGCGGTGTACACGATGAAGGTAGCGGCCGCCAAATGCGCCCTCCCCTTCCAGAACGGCCTGGTGCTGGGCTTCTTCTGTAACCTGCTGGTGTGTCTGGGCGTTCTCATGTCCCTGTCCGCCAAGGACAGCGCCGGCAAGATCATCTGTGCCTATCTCCCCGTAGCCTTCTTCGTGATGTGCGGCTTTGAGCACTGCGTGGCCAACATGTACTACATCCCCGCCGGCCTGATGGCCAAGACCGTCCCCGCCTACACCCAGCTGGCCGCTGAAATGGGCATCGACCTGTCCGCCCTCACCCTGCCCAATTTCCTCATCAACAACCTGCTCCCCGTTACCATCGGAAACATTCTGGGCGGCCTGGCTCCCGCTTGGGTCATGTGGTTCATTCATCTGAAGGACCGCAAGCCCGCCGAGGTGTAAGCGTTCTCACAATGGAAGATCAAAAAAAGGTGATTGGAACATTCCAATCACCTTTTTTTCTCGTCTTTTCGCTCCCAATCTGGGATGGCCTTTGCCTCCTCATAGAGGCGCAGATAGCTCTGGTGCCGGGTAGCGGGGATTTCTCCCGCCGCCACCGCCTCCAGTACCGCACAGCCCTTCTCCTTCAGATGGGCACAGTCCTGGAACCGGCATTTGCCCAGGTAGGGGGCAAACTCCCGGAAGGCGTACTGAAGTTCTTCCTTCCGGCCCAGCTTCATGTGATCCACGTCAAAGGAGGAGAAGCCCGGCGTATCTGCCACCAGGGCTCCGCAGGACAGACGGAACAGCTCCACGTGGCGGGTGGTGTGCCTGCCACGCCCCAGCTTATCGCTGACCTGAGCAGTGGCCAAATCCATGTCCGGCTCCAGGGCATTGAGAAGGCTGGACTTTCCCACGCCGGAATTTCCCGTAAAGGCACAAACCTTTCCGGCAATGGCCTGGCGCAGCTGCTCCACGCCCTCTCCGGTCTGGGCGCTGAGACGGACCGTCTGAAAGCCCGCCTTCTCATAGATCTTCGCCAGGTCCTCTCCGGAAGCCAGGTCACACTTGTTCACACAGATGAGGCTGTCACAGCCTCGGCTCTCGGCAATGGCCACCACCCGATCGATCAGGTACGGGTCGGTCACCGGGATAGCCTGGGCGGCCACTACCACCAACAGGTCAATATTGGCCACCGCAGGGCGGTAAAACTCATTTTTTCGGGGCAAAATCTCGTCCAGCGCTCCCGCTCCCTCTTCCAGGGGGGTGAAGCGCACCCGGTCCCCCACCAGGGGGGACTGGCCGGCATGACGGTGCTTTCCTCTGGCCCGGCAGGTCACCACCTGCTGCCCGTCATCCACGTAGTAGAAACCGCTGAGGGCCTTCCGAATGATTCCCTCGCTCATGTGCCGCTGTCCTGGGTGAGATCCACGGTCATGGAACCACCGTACTCGCCGTTGAAGTAGTAGGTCACGGTCTTCGTTCCGGTTCCCGTTATGGTCACAGGTACCTGGGCGGACATGGTGGCGTCCAATGCCTGGTTGAGCACTTCTTCGCCATCCACCAGGACCCGCACGTTCACCAGGCCCTCGGCGTCGCCGGGCATGGGTACATAGATGGTCTTGGTCACCTCGGTATTCTCAGGGGGCAGAGTGCTGGGATCGGGGCCCTTGCTGACAATCAGGTTGACCTGATCCCCCTCGGCTACCTCAGTGCCCGCGGTGGGATACTGGCTGATCACTCTGCCGGCGGGGATGGTATCGTCATAGTCCTCATCCACTTTGCCTTCGCTGAGGTTATAGGTTCCAATCGTGGACTTGGCCCGCTCCAGGGTCATATCCGCCAGATTGGGCATTTCAAAGGTCTTCTTCTCCGGGCCCTTGCTCACCACCATCTGCACCTCGTCGCCTGGGGACAGGGGCACACCTTCCAGCGGGGTATAGGAGATAACATGGTTCTCCTCGATTTCGTCGTCATACTCATACTCCGGCGTGAGGGGCTTCAGGCCCATTTCCACCAGAGTGTTATAGGCGGTCTGGAAGTCCATATCCGTCAGGTCGATCATCTGGATCATTTCCTGTCCGCCGCTGATGGTAATGGTGATCTCCGTCAGTTCGCCGGTCACTTTCTTTCCGTCCTCCGGGTCCTGTTTGATGATGGTACCCGGCTCGGAGTCATCGGCCACGGTGTCACCCAGTACGATGGTAAAGTGCTCACCAAGCAAATCGGTATTGTCCTTTACATCCTCGTACATCTTTCCCACCAAACTGGGCACGGAATAAGACTCCGGGGGCTCCAGAAGGCCGGAGAAGACGGAATTCCACAGGAAGAAAAATACCAGGCCCACAAACAGCAGCACTCCGCCTACCGCCAGAATTACCGGCCACATGGGGCCTCTGCGAGGCGGCTCATCCTCTTCCGCGCTGTATTCCCGCTCCCGCCGGGGTTCCCGGGGGGCGGTATGGGACATGCGCTGCGTATTGCTTCTGTGGGAGGAGGGAATGTGGCGCACCTGGGTGCGGTCCTCGTCCAGCTCCGCCTCCGGCGAGAAGTCAGCCACATGATAATCAAAGTTCACATCAGGATTTTTCCGGAACTCTTCCAGATCGGCCAGCATCTCGTCGGCAGAGGAATAGCGGTTATTGGGGTTGGGGGCCATAGCCTTCATGGTGATGGCCTCC
>DBFWXD010000031.1:0-3238 GCA_048215895.1 Eubacteriales bacterium | reverse complement strand
GCCCATTTTCCGCCCTCACCTGGGGCAATCCCAGTCGCCGCATTTCGTCCGCGCAAAGTCCCTCCAGGCCAAACAGCGTGGGTATGGAAAACTGCAGTTGTCTCATAAAGCACCTCTTTTTCTCTCTGGAGCGGAAGTTTTCTCCTCTCCTGTCTACACAAAACCAGGGACAAAGGCCGCCGGTCTTCGTCCCCGTCTCTTTAAATCTCCATAGCCGGATAGGGCGTTACCATGTCCACCCGCTCCAGGCCGGTCTGCTGGGCCCGCAGTGCATATTCCGCCACGTCCCCCGTGGTATAAATACTCAGCCGCCCGGGAACTCCGCTGCTGCGCTCCAGCTTCTCCCGCTCCAGATACCCTTTCAGCTCCAGGGCCATCTGCTGGGCTGGGTCAATGAGGGAAAGGTCCGGGTACAGCTTTCGGATGCTGTCTATGACCAGCGGATAGTGCGTACAGCCCAGCACACAGCACTGAATCCGATCCACCAGCACCATGTGGTCCAGCTCCTTGTGAAGGTTTTCCTCCACTTCTGCCATTCCCTCGGGATTGCCCAGGTTGTGCTCCACAAGCCGGGCCAGATCCGGACAGCCGCAGCTGAGCACCACCATTTTTTGGGGGTTCTTTTCCAAAATCCGCTGGGGATAACATCTGGAATTGTGGGTAAAGACGGTGGAAATCACGCCCACCTTTTCCACATTGAGGCCGGATACCGCATCCGCTCCCGCCTGTACCGCATTAATGGTGGGGCAGCTCACCGCATCCCGGCACTGGTCTACCACGCAGGAAATGGTGTTGCACGCCACCAGCAGTGCCTTTACCTGTCTGCGCTCCATGAACTCAAACATATAGCGGGCCATTGCCACAATGGTCTGCTCAGAATGGTTTCCATATGGAATATGGGCCCCGTCTCCAAAATAGATAATGTCCTCTTCCGGCAGCAGGCGCTGGACCTGCTTGACCACACTAAATCCCCCGATGCCCGAATCCAAGATACCTACGGGGTTATTTCGTTTTGACATGAAGTTCCTCCCCAGGATCACGGCGTCTCAAACCGCCGCACAATTTAATGGAAACACGCTGGCCCATCTGCTCCACAGCTTACTCCGCCCGCCGAACCGTTCCGGTGACGGTATCCAGCTGGTATGTTCCAGTGTCGGTGGTAATCTGCCAAGCGGGAGTCAAAGTCATGGACCCAGTCATGGAAGCAGTACACAAGTACCCCTCCTCCACCCGGTCAATGCGATTGCACACATCTCCCAAGGTACTCACACCATTCAGAAACCGCACCAACGCGGTGGAAACCGTGATGGTACTGCGACTCTGATCCTCGTTCGGCTCCCCTGTCAGGCGCTGGCCGGAGATGGCGCTGACGCTCCCCCCGGAACAAGACACACTGACCTTCTGTCCAAACAGAGGAACACCATTCCACGTCTCCTGAAAGACCAAGCTTTCCCCTGTCTCTTCCAGCAGCGTTCCCTCAAAGCCCAGCGCCTCCAACACGGCAGCGCAGCCGGCTTCTTTTTCTTCTGCCGGGTAAACACCCGGCTCCAGATGGGCAGAGAACGAGCCATCACCGTGGAATTGACCCCAGCCCTGATCATTGGAATAGCGGTAAATCTCACCGCCCCGGGACTCTCTGTCTACCTCGCCCTTGAGCAGCGCCGCCGCGGTCTGCTGTTCCTGATCCAGATCTCGCTCGGCGGTCTGGGGCAGCAGATCGATGGACTGGGGAATATTCTCTTCCTCCACCTGCACGCCTCGCTCCGACAGAAAGAGGACGGTATGTTCCCGGGTCTGGCTGTCCTGTCTTTTGTTCTGCAAGCTTTGACTGACTACCAGCCCCAGCAGGAAGAGGTTGGTCAGAACCAGGATCAGCAGAATGATATTTTTCAGCTTCGTCCATGGCATAACCTTACTCCTCCTTCACAGCCTCTTGCCTGGCCGCCCAACCTGCACTCACCGTGTCACCGCCTCCGTCTGTATAAGTCAGCAGAAGTTCCTGTCCCTCCAGGTCCAGGGCGGAAAAGGCCGCCAGAGCCTGCTTCGGCGGCATAACCGCCGACGTGGTTCCGCTGGAGGCATAGCTCCGAAGCCACATGGTAAATTGGACGATCCGGCCATTTGACACCGTAAAATGAGCCGCGCTCCCCTGGTCAAAGCATACCGGAATTCCATTCAGACTGTAATCAAATTCAACTTCCAGGCCGTTTTGTGTTTCCTGAACCCCGCTGAGATAGAGCCTGGCGTCACCGCAGCGGCCGTTCATTAAGCTCGCTGCGATCTTTCGACAGGCCTCCACGCTCTGATAAAGGCTGTTTCCGTCCTCTGCAATCACAGGCAGAATACTGTTGTCATCCCCAGCAGTATATTCCACCGTTCCCCGGTCTGACAACCGGACGCTGTCATCGCCGCTGCGGGCCACCCATTCATCGGTGGAATAAAAATTGGTGGAATTCAGGGAAAAGCCCAGGTCCTGCACCAGCTCCCGGAGAGAGTCTTCTCCGCCATTGACGGGATTGGAGGCCGTATAGGTCTCCAGGTCCGGTGTATTGGGGAACAGAAGCGTATCCGGAGCCAAGACCTGATATTCCTCCGACTCAAAGGCATAAAACGCCCCATTGTCCGTGAAGGAGCTCAGCGTCTTCTCCAGCGCTTCCACATCTCCCATTTCGCAGGTACAGCGATAATAACTGCCGTCCTCTTCGTTGCGGTAGTAGAGGACGATTCCGTCCTCCTCCCCAGCCAGGATCATCCGCCGCACCGTTCCCTGCAGCTGGGTACTCCCGCCGGACACCCAGGCCGCCAGCACCGGCATGGGAATCTCCCCCTGAAAGTCCATATAGACCCCCAGGCGCTGGGTCAGCGCCGTCTCCCACTCCTCGCGGCTAATGGTCTGGGTGGTAATCCCGCCGGACATCGCCTCCACCAGTACACCCGCCACCTGCTGAAACAGCTCCTGGCAGGCCGTCTGATTGTGGACCAGTCCCGCACGGATACCTTCTCCCTCTCCGGGCAGCCCCGTCCCCTGGACAAGTGTGCCGTCGCCGGGCACATTCACTACCATGGCCATGGGCAGAGCGCTCCCTGTCTGCGCCCCCATTTGATCCTGTCCCGCTGCAGTCTGAGGCCGATCCTCGCCCAGCAGGTGATCCAGCGGGGCCAGCAGCTGCGTTCTTCCCGCCAGCCACAGGGCAGAGCAGGTAAGCAGAACGATCAGGGCATCCTTACACAGCTCAAC
>DBFWXD010000309.1:0-15538 GCA_048215895.1 Eubacteriales bacterium | reverse complement strand
CTCCTCGAAGGTCACCAGGTTCTCGGAGTACAGGGTGCAGGGAGAGGTGACGGAGGAGGTGATGATGTTGCCCTTATAGAGCTTGAGCTTCACGGTGCCGGTGACATACTTCTGGGTGTCCACGGCGAAGGCCTGGAGGGCCTCCCGCAGGGGGGTGAACCACTTGCCGTTGTAGACCAGATCGGCGAAGTCCACAGCCAGCTTCTGCTTCATGTGCTTGGTGTCCTTGTCGATGGTGATCTGCTCCAGCACCTCGTGGGCCCGGTAGAGGATGGTGCCGCCCGGAGTCTCATAGACGCCCCGGTCCTTCATGCCAACCAGCCGGTTCTCCACGATGTCCAGCAGACCGATACCGTTGGCGCCGCCCAGCTCGTTGAGCTTGCGGATGATGTCGCTGGCCTTCATCTTCTCGCCGTCGATGGCCACGGGCCAGCCCTTCTCAAAGTCCAGGGTCACATAGGTGGCCTTGTCGGGGGCCATGGCGGGGGACACGCCCATCTCCAGGAAGCCGGGCTTGTCATACTGAGGCTCGTTGGCGGGGTCCTCCAGATCCAGACCCTCGTGGCTCAGGTGCCACAGGTTCTTGTCCTTGGAGTAGTTGGTCTCCCGGGAGATCTTCAGAGGCACATTGTGGGCCTCGGCGTAGTCGATCTCCTCGTCCCGGCCCTTGATGTCCCACTCACGCCAGGGGGCGATGATCTTCATCTCAGGGGCAAAGCGCTTGATGGCCAGCTCAAACCGGACCTGGTCGTTGCCCTTGCCGGTGCAGCCGTGGCAGATGGCGTCGGCGCCCTCGGCCTTGGCGATCTCCACCAGGCGCTTGGCAATGATGGGCCGGGCAAAGGCAGTGCCCAGCAGATAGTCCTCATACTTGGCCCCCATCATCATAGAGGGGATGATGACCTCGTCCACCATCTCATCGGTGAGGTCCTCCACATAGAGCTTGGAAGCGCCGGTCTTGATGGCCTCCTCCTCCAGGCCGTCCAGCTCGGTGCCCTGACCCACGTCGCCGGAGACGGCGATGATCTCGGGGTTATCATAGTTCTCCTTCAGCCAGGGGATGATGATGGAAGTATCCAAACCGCCGGAATAGGCCAGCACAACTTTTTTTACCTGAGACATAATAAATTCCCTCCAAAATTCAGCACGGTGCTTCTCTCTTCCGTTCCCGCGGGGCTGTGCCCGGGGTGCCGTGCTTGCTTCGATGGGAACAGTCTACCACGCCCTTTGTGGAAATGCAAGGGGTTATTTGCATGATTATTCAAATATCCCCAATTTGTTTCCGTGTATATTCACCAAAAATGAATATTCATAGGCATATACCGGTTGAATATACATTTTTATGCATGATGATAAATAAAGCCGCCCCGGCAAAACCGGGGCGGCTGAGCTATCGTTTTCCAGATTAGAGCTGGGAGAAGCCGAAGCTGTTGGCCAAAGCGTCAATCCGCTGGCCTTTTTGGCACATGGGGCACTGCTTGGGCTGGTAACTGGCATAGCCGGGGATATCGGCGGGCGTAAAGAGGCTGTATACCGGGATGTCCCCCACCTGCTCCAGCATAGTAAAGATGGCGGCAATGCCCTGAACCTGTCCGCCGTAATATTGCACACACTCCAGGCTCCGGGCCACCGTTTTGCCGGAGTTGACGGTGGAAATCAGGATGAGGACATTTTTCCCCGAGACCATGGGCGCCAGGTTATCCCGGAAGATCAGCTGTCCGTTGGAGTCATACTCCGGGGTGATGACGTTGATATTCTTGTCCTGATTGACACTAAACCGATCTCCCTTGGCCAGGTGGCGGGCCAGGAACGCCCCGATGACCTCGCTCCCGTCCAGACAGACAATGGTATCCACGCCCTTTTCATAGGCATACCGCTGGGCCAGCCACATGGCCGCTTCCCGAGCCATGGTGTGCTCGTGCTTCATGCGGGTGATGTCGATGTAGTGGGTATTGTGGGAGTGGCGGGTGGCAAAGTGCCCGTCATAGACGGTCACCTCCATCTTTTGGTTGTTGGGATGGCGGATGTGCAGTGCGTTCATGGTCAGACCTCCTGTCATTTAAAATATTGCTTTGTGGTATTATAGCACACTTAGTAATAAATAACAATCATTCCCAGAAATTCTTTTCTTTCTTTGTTTATTTTTTCACATTCTGGCCAAAAAAATCCCCGGTTTCCCGAACTGGGGAAACCGGGGCGTGTGTTGGTCGGTTCGGTCTGTCTCAGCCGGCCAGGATGGCGGAAGAGATGGCGTCAAACACCGCGTCCTGATCCTCACACATGACCATCAGGATGGTGCCGTCCTCCAGGGTCTCCAGCTTGGCGCTGCTGGCCACCTCATACTGGTCGGCCAGATACTGCTCAAAGCTGGCCTTCTGGGCGTCAATGTAGCTCTGAAGGGCGCTGGTCACCGTCTCGGCCTTTCCCTCGGCGGGCATGACCGCGGCAATGCCATAGGCCTGCACGTTCATCACGGAGGAGCTGACGGCAAAGGCCTTCATGTCCTCCACCAGCAGTCCCAGGTTCTCCAGGATAATGGCGGACATATCGTCCTCCTTCACCTCGGTGAACACGGGGTTATACTCCACCATCTCGCCGCCGTTGTCGGTGATGGCGGAGGAATAGAGCTCGGTGAGCTTCTCGGCCGTCTTATCAGAGCCAGACTTGCCGGAGCAGCCGGCCAGGGCGGTTACCGTGAGGGCCAGGGCAAGGGCAAGAGTCAAAATCTTTTTCATCAATCAATTCTCCTTTTGTCGCGGGGGTGTTCCCCCCTTGTTTTGCTTCCGAGTGGTTGGACGGCTGTTTTCGCAAAAAGTTCCCACTGGAGCTGAAATTTATTTTCCCCCCTTTTTCTCCGGCTCAAACCAAAAAAAAGAGGCCGGTCCTGAGACCGGCCTCAAAGCCTGTTTGTTATTTGGGGAAACGCAGGGAAACTGTGGTCCCCTTCCCGGGAGCGCTGTCCAGCTCCACCTGGGCGTTGTGCAGCGCGGCGGCGTGCTTGACGATGGACAGCCCCAGACCGGTACCGCCGATCTCCTTGGAGTGGCTCTTGTCCACCCGGTAAAAGCGCTCGAACACCCGGTTCCGGTCTTCCTCCGGAATTCCAATGCCCGTATCCTGTACGCTTACCACGGCCCAGTCCTTCTCTCCAGACACCTTCACCATCGCTTTCCCGCCGGGGCGGTTATACTTGATAGCGTTGTCCAGCAGATTGTAGATCATCTCCTCGATCATGGAGGAAATGCCCAAAATGGTCTGCTCCTGGCCGGTGATCTCCACCGTGACCTCCTTCTGCTCGGCCATGGGGCGCAGCCGGTCGCCCACCGTCCGGGACAGCTCCAGCAGCGCCACCTCGCCCTTTTGCAGGTTGGCCCCGCCCTCGTCCAGACGTGAGAGGTGGATGATATCTTCCACCAGATGGATCAGCCTCTGGCTCTCCTTGTAGATATCCGCGGCAAAGCCCTTGATGTCCTCGGGCCGGACCAGGCCATCCTTCATAATTTCGGCCATGCCGGAGATGGAGGTAAGGGGCGTTTTCAGCTCGTGGGAAACATTGGCGGTAAACTCCCGGCGCATCTGCTCGCCCTGCTCCTTCTCGGTCACGTCCAGCAGCACCAGCACCGCGCCGGCACAGACCTCATCCCGGAACACCGGGTCGGCCAGCAGCTGCAGGCTGCGGCCACCCCGCTCCAGGCGGCCCTGGCAGCGCTTGCCTTCCAGAACCTGGCTGACCACCTGTCGGAAGGGGTCGGAGCGGTCCAGGGTGAGCACGTTGGCCTCCTCGGCCGGGGCCTGGGCCCCCAACAGCTTCAGCGCTCCGGTATTATAGGACAGCACCCGTCCCTTGTGGTCCAGAAGCAGAAATCCCTCGGACATGTTCTCGGTGAGGGCGGTAAACTCCTGGCGGCGCTGACGCAGCAGCTCAATTTGGTGCTGAATGGTGTCGTTCTGACGGCGAATTCGGGTGAGCAGCGGGGAGAGCTCATCATAAACCGCGTTGTGCTCCTCCGGGTGCTCCAGATCCAGCTCCAGAATGGGCCGGATGATTCCCCGGCTCAGCCGCGCGGACAGCACCGCCGCCAGGGCCATGGTCACCACCAGGATAAGCAGAATGGGCTGCACCATGGACAGCAGCAGCCGCACCACCGTGTGCTGCTGCCCGGCCAGACGGATCACTGTGCCGTCCTCCAGGCGCTGGGCCACATAGATGGTCCGCTGGGCAAGGGTAGCCGACTCCCGGCGGGCGGTGCCCTGGCTGCCCAGCATGGCCTCCCGGATCTCCTCCCGGTCGGCGTGGTTTTCCATGGAGGCGGCGTCGGCGGTGTTGTCATAGAGCACCGTGCCGTCCTTGTCCACCCAGGTGATCCGGTTGGACGCCCGCAGCCCCTCCAGGTAGTCCATTCCCATGGTCTCCACGCCACGGGCCACCAAAACGGCCTCGTTTTCCAGCTCGGTAGTCAGCCGCCCGCTGAAGTACTGGTACAACATTCCCATAAACAGGGCCACTGACAGCAAGAACACCCAGATTCCCACCGCCAGACAGTTGCGGAATATTTTTTTCGTCATGTCCTTCTCCTCACAATTCCGGCGCTGCCCAAAGGGCAGAGGGCGCCGGGGGCTCAGTCCCCGGAGATCTTATACCCCACGCCCCGCACCGTCTCAATATAGCTGCCGCACTCTCCCAGCTTCTGGCGCAGGGTCCGGACGTGTACGTCCACCGTGCGGCTGGCCCCATCAAATTCATAGCCCCAGATGGTATTGAGCAGCTGGTCCCGGGTAAACACCGTTCCCTGGCGCTCCATCAGCAGGGCCAGAAGCTGAAATTCCTTCAGAGTCAGGGTCACTTCCCGGTCGCCAACCCGGACAATGTGCTGCTTCGGGTCCACAAACAGCTTTCCGATCCGGCACACTCCCTGCTCCTCCTCCGGGGCGCTGTGGCGCAGCGCCGCCCGGATGCGGGCCATCAGCTCCATCATGCCAAAGGGTTTGGCAATGTAGTCGTCCGCTCCCTGATCCAGGCCCAGCACCTTGTCATACTCGGTGCTTTTGGCCGTGAGCATAAGAACGGGCAGCTTCCGGGTGGCCGGGTCGGCCCGCAGGCGCCCCAGCACCTGCAGTCCGTCCTCCTCCGGAAGCATAATGTCAAGCAAAAGCAGATCCGGCTTTTTCTCTCCAAGGGCGCGCCAGAACTGGGAGGGCCGTTCAAAGCCCTCCGCCTCCATTCCCTGGCTGTTCAGGGTATATACCACCAGCTTACGGATGCTGGCGTCGTCCTCTAAGATGTAAATCAATGGATTTCCCCGCTTTCTCTGCTTGTTCAGTCCTCTTCATATTCCCCGGTGATGGCATATTCCACCCACTGGGCAATGTTGCAGGCGTGGTCGCCGATTCGCTCGAAGTACTTGGCCACCATCAGCAGATCCAGGCAAAGCCCGCCGTCCCGTCCCTGGGCAATCAGGTCGGTCAGCTTCTCCCGCACCGCCAAAAACAGCCCGTCCAGCTGGTCGTCCCGGGCAATCACCTCATGTGCCAGGTTCAAGTCCCCCCGCACAAAGGCGTCCACGCTGTCGGTCACCATGCCGATGGCCGCACGGGCCATGTCCCCTACGGGGACTTCCACGATGACGCTGCTGCGCTTCATGTCCCGGGCAATTTCTGCAATGTCGCTGGCCTGGTCGCCAATGCGCTCCATGTCGGAAATCATCCGCATGGCGGCGGAAACGGCGCGCAGATCGCTGGCCACTGGCTGCTGGCGCAGCAGCAGCTTCATGCACTGGCCCTCGATGTCCCGCTCCTTGTGGTCAATCTCCTGTTCCAGATAGGCCGCCCGGGACCCCAGCTGCCGGTCCCCCTCCAGATAGGCCTTGGTGGCGGCGGAGATGGCCTCTTCACACAAAGCGCCCATCTCAATGAGCTCCACGTTGAGCTGCTCCAGCTGTTCATGAAAACGGTTTCTCATATCAGCCAAACCTCCCGGTAATGTAGTCCTCCGTGCGCTTGTCCTTGGGCAAGGAGAAGATCTGCTCGGTCTCACCGAACTCCACCAGCTCGCCCAGCAGGAAGAAGGCGGTGTTGTCGGAGATACGGGCGGCCTGCTGCATGTTATGGGTGACCATGATGATAGTATAATCTTTTTTCAGTTCAGCGGCAAGATCCTCAATTTTCGAGGTGGAAATGGGGTCCAGAGCGGAGGTGGCCTCGTCCATCAGAAGCACGTCCGGCTTCACCGCCAGGGCCCGGGCAATGCAAAGGCGCTGCTGCTGGCCGCCGGAAAGGCCGAGAGCGGACTTCTTCAGCCGGTCCTTCACCTCGTCCCAGATGGCCGCTCCCTTCAGGGACTCCTCCACGATCTCATCCAGCTTCACCTTGTTGCGGATGCCGTGGGTACGGGGGCCATAGGCCACATTGTCATAGATGGACATGGGGAAGGGATTGGCCTTCTGAAAGACCATGCCAATGCGCCGGCGCAGATCGGTCACGTCCCGGCCGGGGGCATAGATGTCCTCGTCCCGGTAGTAGAGGGAGCCCTCAATGCGCACGCTGGGGATGAGGTCATTCATGCGGTTGATGGAACGCAGGAAGGTGGACTTGCCGCAGCCGGAGGGCCCGATCAGGGCGGTGATCTCATGCTCGGGAATTTCCATATTGATGGATTTCAGGGCGTGGTTTTCTCCGTAATACAGGTTCAGGTCCTGGGCCCTGAGGACAATCTGTTCACTCATAGATACAATACCTACCTTTATTTCTTTCTAAGCCCTTTGCCAACCAGCTTGGCAGCCAGATTGATCACCAGGGTGATGACCAGCAGCACCACAGCCACAGAGAAGGCCAGATCAAAGTCTGCCCGCTCCTTGGCGTAGACGTAGAGGGCCACGGTCAGGGTGGAGCCGGAGCTTTGCAGCAGGCTGGACAGTCCATCCCGGAAATAGTCCTGCATGGACATGCTCATGCCCACGGTATAGAGGAGCACTGCGGACTCGCCCACAATGCGTCCGATGGCCAGAATGCAGCCGGTGACGATTCCGTCCACCGAGGAGGGAAGCACTACGGTGCGAATCATGTGCCACTTGCCCGCGCCCAGGCCCAGGGAGCCTTCCCGGTAGCTCTGGGGCACCGTCTTCAGAGACTCCTGGGTGGTGCGGATGATGGTGGGCAGGGTCATAATGACCAGCGTCATGGAGCCGGCGATCAGGGTCTTGCCCAGCCCCAGGGTCTGACAGAAGATCAGCGAACCCACCAGGGCGTAGAGGATGGAGGGGATGCCCGCCAGGGTCTCGGTGGCGTACTCAATGGCCGTCACCAGGCGGTGGTTGGAGGCATACTCCGTCAGATAGATGGCCGCGCCCACGCCCAGGGGAAGCACCACCACCAGGGTGGCGACAATGACGTAGATGGTATTCTGGATAGCGGGCAGAATGCCGTCCACCCCTTTGAGCACGCTCTCCTCGGAGGTCAGAAACTCCCAGGTCAGGTTGGGAATGCCTTTGTAAAAGATGTAGCCCAGCAAAAAGATGAGCAGCGCCACCACCAGGCCGGAAGCCAGATAGATGAGGGTGCGCATCCCGATTTCATAAGCCCGGCGGCGGGGAGAAAGTCCCCTTGCCTTGGCCACCGAAACGGGAGGATTTCCCACCATGGTCTTTGTCATAATGTCAGTCCTCCTTGTTCCGCTTCAGGAATACATTCAGCAGAACGTTAATGCACATAATAAACAGGAACAGCACAAGGCCGATGGAAAACAGCGCCTGGCGCTGCAGGCCGCTGGAGTAGGACAGCTCGCTGGCGATACCGGTGGTCAGGAACTTGACGCTGGTGAGCAGACCCGGCATATTGGCCACATTGCCCGCCACCATCAGGATGGCCATGGCCTCGCCGATGGCACGGCCCACGCCCAGCACCACAGCGGCGGCAATGCCGCTTTTGGCCGCCGGGGCGCTCACCCGGAAGTAGGTCTCCAACTCCGTGGCGCCCAGGGCCAGACTGGCCTCCTCATACTCCCGGGGCACCGCCTTCAGGGCGGTCTCCGACACGGAGATGATGGAGGGCAGGATCATAACGGCCAGCACCACAATGGCCGCCAGCAGACTCTCACCGGCGGGGGTGTGGAAGGTCTCCCGAATCCAGGGGACCAGCACCATCATACCCACCAGGCCGTACACCACAGAAGGAATGCCCGCCAGCAGGTCCACCACCGGCCGGATGATACCCGCCACCTTGGGGGAGGCGACCTTAGACAGGTAAATGGAGGTCAGAAATCCGATGGGTACGCCGATGATGATGGCTCCGGCCGTGCCGTAGACGGAGGTGAGAATCATGGGCAGGATTCCGAAGGCGGGGTCCGTCTTGTTGGTGGACTCCCAGCGGGTCCCGAAGAGGAACTCCACCAGCCCGATCTCCCGGATGGCAGGCAGTCCGGAAATGATGAGGTATATGGTAATGAGCAGTACGAAGACGATGGCAATAAATCCGCACACAAAGAACAGCCCCTGCATGCCCCGTTCCATCGCCTGCTTTCCCTTTACCGCCCCTTTGGGTGGGGCAGTGAGACAATGATCTTTCATCCTTATCAACCTTTTCCTATAAAATCCAGCTCCTCAGCTGAAACAAACTCCGAAGGCTTTTCGGAGCTTGTTTGAACCGGGGAGGCACATTTCAAAGCAAGCCCCCACGCGGGGGGCTTGCTTTGAAGCCGTTCGTCGTGTTAGCCCTGGGGAGACACAGCGCCGGCAGCGGCGATGTACTCAGCCACCTCAGCGCTGGTGGCGTAGTCCAGGAAGGCCTGAGCAGCCTCGGAGAGCTCGGTGCCCTCCTTGGTGACCATAACGAAGGGACGCTGGATCTCATAGGTGCCGTCCTTGACGGTGGCCTCGGAGGGAGCCACACCGTTGACCTTCACGGCAACCACGCTCTCGTCCACAGCGGACAGGGAGGCGTAACCGATGGCGTTGGGGTTGCCGGCCACGGCGCCCACCATATCACCGGTGGAAGAATACTCATTGGTGTAGGCACAGGCGTCCTCCACACCCACGATCTCCTCGAAGGCGCTGCGGGTGCCGGAGCCAGACTCGCGGCCGAACACGGCGATCTCGGCATCAGCACCGCCCAGCTCGGACCAGTTGGTGATCTCGCCGGAGAAGATCTTGGCGATCTGCTCCACAGTCAGGTCGGCCACGGTGTTTTCGGGGTTGACCACAACCGCCACACCGTCCAGAGCCACAACGTGGGCCACAGCGCCCTGCTCCTCTTCCTCAGCCTTCAGGGCACGGGAGGACAGGCCGATGTCCACAGAGCCGTTGAGCACGTTGGTAATGCCGGAGCCGGAACCGGAACCGGTATAGTTTACATTGACGCCGGGCTGAACCTCAGCGAAGGTCTCCTTCAGAACGGCCATCACGTCGGCCATGGAGGTGGAACCGTCGGTGTTCACGGTACCGGTGATCTCCTGGGTGGCGCCGGCATTTGCGGCGCTCTGGCTGGCGCTGGTGGTGGTGCTGCCGGTCTCAGAGCCGGCAGTGGAGGTCTCGCCGCCGCCGCAGGCGGTGAGCAGGGACAGGGCCATGACAATGGACAGGCCCAGGCAAGTCAGTTTTTTCATTGTTAAGTACTCCTTTTTTGTTTTACATTTGGGTCTTGCTTGGCTTACGGTGCTCAGTATAAAAAAGGAATGTAAAATGCGAAACCTCAGTTATGTTAAATCCATGTAAAATCAAAACAGAGGCCTGGAGCAAAGCGCTCCAAGCCTCTGTTTTTCCTGGATTTTTCCAAATCTGTGTCAGCTCCGGTCTTCCACCGGGTCCTTGTCCCGAAACAGCAGGGTCACACACCAGACGGCAGACAGACCCACCAGAGTGTAGACAACGCGGCTGATCATGCTTGCGGAACCTCCGCAGGCAAAGGCAACCAGATCGAACCGGAACAGACCCACGCTGCCCCAGTTCAGGCCGCCGATGATCAGCAGCGTCAGGGCAATTTTGTCCATTACCATGTCAGACCACCTCCTTCAATGGGGTTGCACAGGTAGTTTGACCAGGGGACAAACAATTTATGCAGGCTTTGTAAAATCAATTCAGCGCCTGAGGACCAAAGCCGTTGGGGAGCAGCTGGGCAAGCTCCATCTCCACAAAGCTCCCATCTCCCCTGGCCGCCAGCACCCGCAGGTTGGGGGCAAATTCATAGAGCATCTGCCGGCAGGCGCCGCAGGGCCAGCAATAATCGCTCCCCGTCCCCGCAATGGCGATGGCCGTCCAGCCCGTCCGGCAGCCCTCGCTTACCGCCTTGAGCAGAGCGGTGCGCTCGGCGCAGATGGTGGAGCCATAGGCGGCGTTTTCCACATTGCAGCCGGTAAACACCCGTCCGTCCTCACATAAAAGCGCCGCGCCCACCGGGAAATGGGAGTAGGGAACATAGGAAAATTTCTGCATTTCAATTGCTTTTTGCACCAATTCCTGATCCGTCATAGCCTTTCCTCCTTTTTCTCTATCATACCCGCAGAAAATATATCTTGCAATCCCATTTTTTTCGTACTATAATAATGCCCAAAGCCGTGGAACAATGGCTGGACAACAAGGGAGCTCGCAAACGGGCTGAGAGGAAGCTGTGCGCTTCGACCTGTGACCTGATTTGGGTAATGCCAACGTAGGGAGATCGTTTTTCCGGTAAATACCGTGGGACCCTCTTTCTAAGAAGGATTATCCCACGGTTTTTTTCTTTGGAGGAGCAGCGAAATGAACGAGTTTTCCCGCTGGCGGGGAAACGAGGGATAGGAAGCTTGCTCAAATCCAGCGGCCGCAGGCCGCAAACCGGGGGGCAGCCCAGCGTTAGCGGGTGCACCCCGGAGAGGAGGAGCAGCGAAATGAGCGAGTTTTCCCGCTGGCGGGGAAACGAGGGATATGGAGCTTGCTCCGACGATGCGACGACTTGGGGGCACCACCTGTCGCCGCGCTATAAAACTTCAATGCGTCCAAACAGAAAGGAGTCTTTACTATGAAAACCGCATTGACGATCGCTGGAAGTGACTCCAGCGGAGGCGCCGGAATCCAGGCCGACATCAAGACCATGACCGCCAATGGCGTATACGCCATGAGCGCGGTCACCGCCCTGACGGCCCAGAACACTACCGGCGTCTATGGTATTTTAGAGTCCACCCCCGATTTTCTCGCCCAGCAGCTGGACTGCGTCTTTACGGATATTTTCCCCGACGCGGTCAAGATCGGTATGGTCTCCTCCACCCCTCTCATTGAGGTCATCGGGGAGAAGCTTCGGTCCTACCAGGCGAAAAACATCGTGGTAGACCCGGTCATGGTGGCCACCAGCGGCTCCCGGCTCATCTCTCAGGAGGCCGTGGACGCACTGAAGAGCCTTCTGCTCCCCCTGGCCGCCGTTCTCACCCCCAACATTCCCGAGGCCGAGGTTCTCTCCGGCCTCACCATCGCCTCCCCGGAGGATATGGAGCGCGCCGCCCAGGTCATTGGCGACTCTTATGGCTGCGCGGTCCTCTGCAAGGGCGGCCACAACCTTAACGACGCCAACGACCTTCTGTGGCAGGATGGCCGCTCCATCTGGTTCCAGGGCCGCCGGATTGACAATCCCAACACCCACGGCACCGGCTGTACTCTCTCCTCCGCCATTGCCTCCAACCTGGCCAAGGGCTATCCCCTGGATCAGGCGGTAGATCGCGCCAAGGACTACATTTCCGGCGCGCTGGAAGCTATGCTGGACCTGGGCCATGGCAGCGGGCCGCTCAACCACGCCTTTGCCATCACCGGCCCCTACACCACGCAGTACGATGTGTAATAAGGAGGGGAATGGAATGGAGCGCAATTATACCACTCAGATGGACGCCGCCCGCCGGGGTATTGTCACCCCCCAGATGGAGACGGTGGCAAAAAAAGAACACATGACCGTGGCAGAGCTTATGCCTCTGGTGGCCGCCGGCAAGGTGGCCATCCCCGCCAACCGCCTGCACACCTGCCTGGACGCGGAGGGCATCGGCTCCATGCTGCGCACCAAAATTAACGTGAACCTGGGCGTCTCCCGGGACTGCAAGGACTATGACGTGGAGATGGAAAAGGTCCTCTCTGCCGTCAACATGGGGGCCGAGGCCATTATGGACCTGTCCAGCCACGGCAACACCCAGCCCTTCCGCCAGAAGCTCACCCACGAGTGTCCGGTGATGATCGGCACCGTCCCCGTCTACGACAGCGTCATCCACTATCAGCGGGACCTGGCCACCCTCTCCGCCCGGGACTTTATTGATGTGGTCCGGCTCCACGCCCAGGACGGGGTGGACTTTGTCACCCTCCACTGCGGCATCACCCGCAAGACCATTGACCAGATCCGCAAGCACAAGCGGAAAATGAACATCGTCTCCCGGGGCGGGTCGCTGGTGTTCGCCTGGATGTGCATGACCGGGGAGGAGAACCCCTTCTATGAGTATTATGATGAAATCCTGGACATCTGCCGGGAGTACGACGTGACCATCTCCCTGGGCGACGCCTGCCGCCCAGGCTGTCTGGCCGACGCCACCGATGTGTGCCAGATCGAGGAGCTGGTACGCCTGGGCGAGCTCACCAAGCGGGCCTGGGAAAAGGACGTACAGGTGATGGTGGAGGGCCCCGGCCATGTCCCCATGGACCAGATCGCCGCCAACATGAAGGTGCAGCAGACCATCTGCATGGGCGCCCCCTTCTATGTGCTGGGCCCCCTGGTTACCGACATTGCCCCCGGCTATGACCACATCACCGCCGCCATCGGCGGGGCCATCGCCGCCATGAGCGGAGCCGCCTTCCTGGGCTACGTCACCCCCGCCGAGCATCTGGCTCTGCCCAACCTGGAGGACGTGAAGCAGGGCATCATCGCCAGCAAAATTGCCGCCCACGCCGCCGACATTGCCAAGGGCGTCCGGGGCGCCCGGGACATCGACGACAAGATGGGCGACGCCCGCCGGGCTCTGGACTGGGAAGGCCAGTGGGCCTGCGCCCTGGACCCGGAGACCGCCAAAGCCATCCGGGCCGACCGCTCTCCGGAGCACGACGACACCTGCTCCATGTGCGGCAAGTTCTGCGCGGTGCGCTCCATGAACAAGGCTCTGAGCGGGGAATACATCGACATTCTCTAAAAATCCAGGAGGCAATACCATGACCTTTTTGGAAGAATGTATCCAGGACAGCCTCCCTGTCTGGAAGCGCTGCCTGAACACCCCCTTTGTTCGCGGGATCGGGGACGGCACCCTGGATGAGTCCTGTTTCAAAGGCTATATTGTGGATGACAGCCTCTACCTCCGGGAATACACCAAGGTGTTTGCCTGGGGCATCCTCCACTCCCACGACATGGACGAGATCCGCAGCTACTACTCTCTGCTGGCCTTCATCCGGGAGAGCGAGGACCGCACCCGGCAGTATTATCTGGAGCGCTATCAGCTCACTGACCGGGAGATTCAGCCTCTCCCCCTGCGTGTGGAAAACCAGGCCTATGTGGACTACATGATTGCCGCCGCCCGTGAGGGACAGGGGGCTGCCGAGTGCATGATGGCCTGCCTCCCCTGTATGCTCAGCTACGGCTGGATTTTTGGCGAGCTCATCCGCCGCGCTCCCGGGGTAAAAGATACCCCCTACTGGCCCTTTGTCCGGGACTATGCGGGCAACCAGTACGAAACGGTGTGCGAGCAGTGGGCGGATTTCACCAACGCCGTATGTCGGGACCTGGAGCCCCACCGAAAAGAGCGCTGCCGGGAGATCTTTTACCAGTGCTCGGTCCACGAGCTTCATTTCTGGGAGATGAGCGCCCGGCCCCGGGACGATCTATAATACCATGCAAAAAGGCGCGGCCAAGCTTGGCCGCGCCTTCTCGTTTATTCTCCCGCCAATCTGGCCCGCAGGCCGGAATAGCGCCGGGTCTGACGGTTGTTGGCCACCATCTGGGCGGCCACCTGCTCATCCCCTACTAAAATAAACAGCTCCTTGGCCCGGGTGACAGCGGTATACAGCACGCCCCGGGTCATCAGCATGGGGGCCCCGTCCAGGGCCGCCAGAATGACCGCCCGGTACTCGCTGCCCTGGGCCTTATGTACCGTGACGGCAAAGGCGGGCTCCAGCTCGCCCAGCATGTCCGGGGAATATTCCACAATTTTCCCCTCAAAGTCCACGGTGATAACCTCCCGCTCAATGGAGCGGATGATGCCGATGTCCCCGTTGAACATGCCCATGCCGGAGTCCGTTCCGTGCTCCTCCCGCCACAGGACGTCGTAGTTGTTGCGCACCTGCATCACCCGGTCGCCCTCCCGGTAGACCCAGTCGCCGAAGCGCCGCTCCTCCTTCCCCTCCAGCGGCGGGTTCAGCGCCTGCTGAAGGGCCTGATTGAGGGCCCGGGTACCGGTGCTCCGCCGCCGGGTGGGAGAGAGCACCTGGATCTGATCCGGCGGGATTCCCATGCGCTCCGGGAGCCTGCGGCGGCACAGGTCCACAATGGTGTCCAGGGCGGACTGCCCCTCCCGGCGGCTGAGGAAGAAGAAGTCCCCCTCGTTTCGCCGCAGCTCGGGGAGCTGCCCGTGGTTAATCATATGGGCATTGCGGACAATGGCGCTCTGGGCCGCCTGGCGGAAAATTTCCGTCAGGCACACGGTGGGCACCACGCCGCTGCGGATAAGGTCGGCAAACAGGTTTCCCGGTCCCACCGACGGGAGCTGATCCGGGTCTCCCACCAGTACCAGCCGGCAGTCGTCCTCCAGGGCGTCCAGCAGCGCGGCCATAAGGGGCAGGTCCACCATGGAGGTCTCGTCCACAATGACCGCCCGGGCCTTCAGCGGGTCGTAGGAATTTTTCGTAAACACCAGCCGCCCCGTGTGGGGATCAAAGCCCGTCTCCAGCAGTCGGTGAATGGTAGATGCGTCGGTTCCGCACAGCTCCCCCAGGCGCTTGGCCGCCCGGCCCGTGGGGGCGGCCAGGGCCGTCTCTAGCCCCATGTGCTCAAAGAGGGCCAGCACACCCCGCAGGCAGGTGGTCTTGCCGGTGCCGGGGCCGCCGGTGAGAAGCATGACCTGCCGGTCCGCGGCCAGACACACCGCCTGGCGCTGCTGGGGTGCATAGGTCAGGTGCTGCCGGCGCTGGATCTGCCCCAGCAGCTCGTCCAGGTGCTCAGGGGGCAGCAGCTCCCGGGTGCTCATCTCTCCAATGCGCTGGGCCACAAAGGTCTCCGCCTCATAGAGGGCGGGCAGATACACCGCGTCCTGTCCGGCAATGTGCTCCTGGTCTACCTCGCCTCGGGCCATCAGGCTCTCCAGCCGCTCTTCCAGCAGGCTGGCGGGCACATCCAGCAGCACCGCCGTGGCCTCCACCAGCTTGCGCCGGGGCAGGAAGGTGTGGCCGTTGTTGAGGCTGTTGTGGGTCAGCTCGAAAATCAGTCCCGCCTCCAGGCGCAGGGCGTCCTCCGCCCCCACCCCCAGCTCCAGGGCCAGGGCGTCCGCCTGGGAAAACTCCACCTCAAATTCTCCGCCCACCAGCAGGTAAGGGTTGTCCCGCACCACTTCCAGGGCCAGGTCCCC
>DBFWXD010000308.1:0-10921 GCA_048215895.1 Eubacteriales bacterium | reverse complement strand
GTCCGTGTATCCCATTCTCCTGCTGCTCTGCGCCGCCTGGATCGTCTATCTCATCCAGGAGGCCTGGCAGGTACATCGCGCCCGTACCCGTCTGTCGCATATCATCCACGTCAACGGCACACGGGGAAAGTCCACGGTCAGCCGGCTCATCGATGCGGGGTTGCGGGCCGGAGGACTTCAGGTATTCTGTAAAACCACCGGCACCGACCCCATGACCATCGATGTGTTCAATCAGGAAACTCTCATCCAGCGCCGGGGCCCCGCCAACATCAAGGAGCAAATCGGCATTTTAAAGCAGGCCGCCCACCAAAACGCCCAGGTGCTTGTGGTGGAGTGTATGGCCATACAGCCGGAACTCCAATATGCCGCGCAGCACCAAATCTTAAACGCCGACATCGGCGTCATCACCAATGTACGCCAGGATCACGGTGACGTCATGGGACATACCCTGGAGGATGTGGCCGAGGCTCTGAGCAATACCGTCCCCAAGGACGGAATCTTATTTACCGCCGAGTCCCGCACCGCTTCGCCGCTGCTTCAGCAGGCGAAGAGGCGGAACACCACCGTGGTTCAAACCTCCCCCGACGGCAGGGAGCCCGATTTTGATTTTGCGGAAAACATCGCTCTGGCTCTGGCTGTCTGCCAGCATCTGGGGGTAGACAGGGAAACTGCCCTGGAGGGAATGAAGCAATACCATCGCGATCCATACGCGCTGACGGTCCACCGTTTGGACAATCAAATCTGGATCAACGGCCTGTCCATCAACGACACGGAATCCGCCTGTCTGGTATTGAAGCAGATGCAGCAGCGCCTCTCCCTGGAGGGGCGGCCCCTGGTTTTGCTGATCAACAACCGCACGGACCGGGGCAGCCGCACCGAGGACATGCTGCAGCTGTGCTGCCGTTTGGTGCCTGACCAGATCTGGCTTTGCGGCGCGGGAGTAGGGTTTATGCGGCGAAAGCTGGCAAAAAAACTGCCCCAGGTTCCTGTCCGGACCGTAAAGGGCGCCGCCGGCCTGTCCTGCTCCCTGGCAGAGGAGAACAGCGTCGTCTTTGCCGTGGGCAACATTGCCCAGGGCGGACGGGAAATCACCGACTGGATCAAACAAGGGGGGATACAGATTGTACCATGAAGTTGTCCTGCTGGGCGTTTTGATCAGCCTGGCTTACTCGGAGCTGACCGGATTTTCCGCCGGCTTGATTGTTCCGGGATATCTGGCGCTGAGTCTCCACTCCCCCATGCGGCTTGTCTGGACCTTTTTGGTCGCCCTGCTGTCCGTTGCCCTGTGCCGCCTGCTGTCCAGATGGCTGATCGTCTACGGCCGCAGACGGTTTGCTCTTCTGCTGATGCTGTCCTTTTTGTTTTCCTGGGGGCTGGAATGTCTCCCGTTCCACATTCCGGGCGGCGGAGTCATCGGAATGCTGATCCCGGGGCTCATCGCCCGGGAACTGGACCGTCAGGGCCCTGTCACGGGGACAGTAAGCATTGCCTTAACCACCGCACTGCTCACCCTGGTCATGCTGGCTTTGAATTACCCAGTATTCGGAGCATAGCAGGAGGACACAGGGATGAAGACTGGAAAACTCAAAATTCTTGCCCTCTGCCTCGTCATTACCCTCAGCGCCCTGTGGCTGACTTTGCAGCTGGGCCGGGCGCAGCGCGCTCCCCTATGGGAGGAAAAAATAGCCGCAGCGGAGCTTATGGACCGCTGCATGCAGCAAATCCGGGAATATCAAAAGGATTTGGGCATTCCCCTCACCCCGGAAGATCTCCATCAAACCGGATTGCTGGGGCCCAGATACACGGAAATTACCACAACCCTTGGGCCCCAGGAGGCCAAGCGCACCACCGCGGACCCCCAGATGGCCGCGCTGGTGGTTGAGCTCATGCGGGAAGCGGGGGTCTCTTCCGGCGACTGCGTCGGCGCAGCTTTTTCCGGTTCGTTTCCCGCTTTGAATCTGGCGGTTTTGTCCGCTTGTGCCGCCATGGAGGTGGATGTGGTCTATATCGCCTCCGTGGGCGCGTCCACGTACGGCGCCACCTGGCCCCAACTCACATTTCCGGAAATTGCATTTCGCCTGGTGGAGGACGGCCTGCTCCCAACACAGAGCGCCGCTTATTCTCTGGGCGGAGACGGCGACCTGGGTCTGAATATGGACCCGGCTGCTGTGGCCGACATCCAGGCCCGTATGGCACGCACCCAGATCCCCTGTATCTATGAAGAGGACTATGAGTCCAATGTGGCAAAACGAATGGAGATCTATGATACACAGGGCCCCATCTCCTGCTTTATAGGCGTGGGCGGAAATCAGACCACCGGCGGCATCGGGGAAGACACACTGGGCTGGGGTGTGCTGACCGGATTGGAGCGGGAACCTGCCGGTCCGGGCAGCGGCCTAATGCAGCGCTACGGAGCCCAAGGGATGCCGGTCATCCATCTGCTGAACGTCAAACAGCTGGTGGCCGACTATGGCCTTCCCTATGATCCGGCAACTCCCATCCCCATTGGAGAAGGTCCCCTGTTCCTGCCCATCCAATATCCCAAATGGCCGGCAGCCTGCGCGCTGTTTGCCTGTTCGCTTATTTTGTTCTTTGGTTTTCACAAGCAATGGTTTTTTGGTCACAAAGAGGTGTAGAGCATGTCGGATCCAATTACAATTTTGACCATTGATGATGACCGGGATATCTGCGCAACCCTGGCCGCTTTGTTTCAATATCAGGGCTGGCAGACGATTGCCGCCCACAATGTCCCATCCGGACTGGCTCTGTTCAAAGCGCACCATCCAAATCTCGTGCTCATCGACTACCATATGCCGGGCGTCAACGGCGTAGAGGGCGTCCGCCGGCTGCGCCGGATTTCCACCACAGTGCCCATTATTGTATTTACCATCAACGAAGATCAGGCCGTGGCCGACACCTTTTTGGAGGCCGGAGCCAGCGACTTTGCCATCAAGCCCGTGCGCGCCCCCGACCTGATCAGCCGAATCAAGCTTCATCTCCAGCTTCTCCATCAGACCGCGGATGACAGCCAAACCTTACCCAAGGGGATGAGCAGCGCCACCCTCCACTTGATTCAAAACTGCCTCTCCCAGGCGCAGGCCCCCATGACCGCGCAGGAAATTGCCGCGCAAACAGGTCTGTCCAATCAAACCGCCTATCGTTACCTGCAATATATGCTGCAAACCAAGCTGTTGGAAATGGACAGCATCTATGGCAAGCTCGGCCGCCCCAGACAGGTATTTCGTCTTCGCTGAGGCAAGCGCAATTTGCTTTTCTGCCCTCAAACCTCTCCCAGCCGCACAGGCCAAGTTCCGGCCTTTGTGGCTGGGATTCTTTTTCCAGAGAAAAAAATATAAATATGGGAAAAAATAGACAGGTTTTTTCGGTGTTTTGTATAATGAACTCACAAACCGGTTGGACCAGGTTGTCCACATTTCTGTTGTGAGGAGTGAGAAGTTTTGTTTGGCAAAAAAGCAATCTCCCTGCTGTTAGCCGGCGCCATGGCCCTTTCCCTTACCGCCTGCGGCGCGCCGGCAGCAGGAAGCGAAAGTCAGAGTTCCTCTCCGGAGAGCTCTGGCTCCCAGTCTCAGGATTCGCCCGCATACTCTGTGGACGGATTCGAGACCGTAGATGAAAACGGCCGGCGGCTGACCACAGGGCGGGATGCCACCGCTTCCAAAGCGATGGTGTCGTCCTCCAAGTATGAGGTTTCTCAGGTGGGAGCGGAAATCCTGAGCAAAGGCGGCAACGCCATTGACGCGGCGGTGGCCATGGGATTTGCTCTGGGTGTGTGCGAACCCTTTACGTCCGGTCTGGGCGGCGGCGGAATGGCAACGGTCCACACGGCCGAGGGGGAAGACATCTTCCTGGATTTCCGCGAAACCGCTCCCATGAACGTATCCCTGGAGCTTTATCAGGGAGAGAACGGTCAAAGCGCCGTGTCCAAAGGCGGCCTGGCCTCCTGCATTCCCGGAGAGGTGGCCGGTCTGCTGGAGCTCCTGGAGCAATACGGAACCATGTCCCGTGAAGAGGTCATGGAGCCCGCCATCCGCATTGCGGAAGAGGGCTTCCTTGTCACAAACTACTGTGCCGAGGCCATTGCCAACGCATACGACAAAATCATCCAGTATCCCGAAATGCAGTCGGTCTACTGCACCGAAGACGGTCTGCCTCTGGAGGCCGGCGCGCTGCTGAAAAACCCCGACCTGGCCAAAACGCTGCGCCTGATTGCCGAAGGAGGAACCGAGGCCTTCTACACCGGCGAAGTGGCCCAGGCCATTGTGGACAGCCTGGCCAAGTATGACGGGGTCATGACCCTGGAAGACCTGGCGGGATATGAGGTAGAAACCCTCACCCCTGTCTCCAGTACCTATCGGGGTTACCAGGTCATCTCTGCTCCGCCCCCCTCTTCCGGCGGCACCCATCTCATTGAGATTCTGAACATTTTGGAACAGTTTGATGTAGCTTCCCTGGAGATCAACTCTCCGGAATACATTCACCTGTTTACCGAGGCGTACAAGCTGGCCTTTGCAGACCGGGACGCCTATATGGCAGACCCAAATTTCAATCCGGACATTCCTCTCTCCGCCCTGACCAGCAAGGAATATGCCGCCCAGCGCGCCCAGCTCATTGACCCTGCCAAGGCCCAGAGCTATTCCGCTGGAGAGACGGACAACTATGAGCACACGGACACCACCCACTTCTCCGTGGCCGATGCCCAGGGCAACTGTGTCTCCATCACCAAAACCATTAACTCCTACTTTGGCAGCGGCGTTATGGTGGAGGGCTACGGCTTTATGATGAACAATCAGATGAGCGACTTTTCCACCGATCCCGACAGTGTCAACTGCATTGAGCCCGGCAAAAAGCCCCTGTCCTCCATGTCGCCCACCATTGTGCTGCGGGAAGACGGATCTCCCTACCTGGTATTGGGCACGCCGGGCGGCGCACGGATTTTCTCTTCCATCGCCCAAACCCTCAGCCGGGTCATTGATCACGGCCTCAGCCTGCACGATGCCATCTGTGTGCCCAAGGTCTGGAATCCTTCCAGCGACAACGCCCTGGAATATGAGGAGTGCCTCTACGGATACGAAGAGTACGAAATTACGCAGGAAACTCTTCAGGCCCTGGAAGAAATGGGCCACGGGAAAGCCACCTTCACATCCGGCGGCTCCGTTCAGGCCATCGAATTTTTAGAGGATGGCACCTTGTATGGTACCGCCGATCCCCGCCAGGACGGCAAAGCCGTAGGCGTAGATTAAGTTTGAACACATTAAGGAGGAATTTCAATGCAAGCAGAATTGATTACCTTCCTGGTTATGCTGGGTATCTTCCTGGGCGGCTGCTTCATCTTCAAGCTGCCTGTCAGCATTTCCATGGTTTTGGCCGCCATCGGCGGATCTTTGGCCGGCGGCCAGGGGATTGCCCTTCGTCACATGGTAGAAGGTATGTTCTCTTATGTGGACACCATTTTGGTCATTGCCAGCGCGATGATCTTTATGAAAGTCGTCGAGGCCTCCGGCGCTCTGGACGCCATCTCCTCGGTGATTGTCCAGCGTTTCCACAAGCTCCCTGTGCTCATGCTGTGCTTCATCATGATCATTGTGATGTTCCCCGGCATGATTACCGGCTCCTCCACTGCTTCCGTGCTGTCCGCCGGCTCCATCATGGCTCCTGTACTGATGGTGATGGGCGTCCCTGCGCTGGAGACAGCCTGTATTCTGGCCATGGGCGGCCTGCTGGGTATGATCGCGCCCCCCACCAATATTCCGGCCATGATCATCGGCGCCGGCATCGACATTCCATACAGCGGCTTTGAGCTCCCCCTGGCTCTGCTGACCTTCCCCCTGGCCTTCCTCTTTGTGCTGATGTTCGGACTGAAATATGTCCGCAAAATGGACTATGCACAGGTTTCCGCCCAGCTGAAGACCGAGTCCAGAGAGCGCTTTGGCCTGCGCATCTACCTGCCTCTGGTTCTGGCTATTGTCCTGATGATCCTCAACAAGGCCGTGCCCGCCGTCCCCGATATCGGCATGCCCCTGGTCTTCCTGCTCAGCGCCCTGGTGGGCTGCTTTACCGGCTATCGGTTCAATCTGGCCAAGGTGGCCAAGGACTCCATCAACTCCGTCCTCCCGGTTATGGGAATTCTGATGGGCGTGGGAATGTTTATTCAGATCATGACCCTCACCGGCGTACGCGGCTTTATCGTCACCACCTGCCTCAGCCTGCCGGAGGCCGCACGCTACCTGGCTCTGGCCATCTCCATGCCTCTGTTCGGCGCGGTTTCCTCCTTTGGTTCTGCCAGCGTTCTGGGCGTGCCCTTCCTGCTCTCCTTCCTGGCCAAGGATCAGATCGTGGTCGCCTCCGCCCTCTCCCTGGTGGCTTCTCTGGGCGATATGATGCCCCCCACCGCTCTGGCCGGTATCTTTGCCGCCCAGGTGGTTGGCCTGCCCAAGTATGGCCCGGTGCTGAAAAAGTGCCTGCTCCCCTGCCTGATCGTAATTCTCTGGGCCATTCTCTTTATTCTGGGCTCTGAGATTTTGGCTCCTTATATTGTTTTGGACTGACGAAAGGAGGAACCGATAATGATTACTCTCATCTACCGCGGCATTGTCGCTCTGGTCGTACTTTTGATCGGCTGGAACCTGTATACGGAGAAAAAACTGACCAACCAGCTCAACTGCGCAATGGTGCTGATCCCACTTGTCCTGCGCATGTTGATGATCAAGTGAGGAGGCACAGAAATGATTCAGAAGCACTATATCACGGCAACGATTTCCCTGCTTGCGGCCGGAGCGATTATGGTTGTTTCCGGCATGAACTTTTTAGCCGCCCGCGAAGTTCCCCTGCCCAAGGAGGGCCCCGGCGTGACGGAAGTGAAAATGCTCTCCGACTGGTTTGACGGCCTGGAGGGCACCAACGGCGATACTCCGGTCTATGTTCTGGAGGGCAGCGAGGAAGGCGGCTCCATGCTGATTCTGGGCGGAACCCACGGCAATGAGCCCTCCGGCTTTTTGTCCGCCACCACCTTTATTGAAACCGCCACGGTGGAGCGCGGCACAGTCTATGTGATTCCCTACACCAATTACAGCGGCATGACTCACAACGACCCCGGCGAGGGCAACCTGCAATACTTCACCATCCCCACCCAGAGCGGTGAGCGCACCTTCCGGTTCGGCTCCCGTGCCACCAACCCCATCGACCAGTGGCCCGACCCCGACGTCTATGTCCACTACCCCTCCGGCCAGCGTCTGTCCGGCTCTGAGACCCGAAACATCAACCGCACCTACCCCGGCCGCCCCGACGGAAATCTGACGGAGAAAATGTCCTACGGAGTTACACAGCTGATCAAAACGGAAAACATTGCCCTCACCTTCGACCTGCATGAGGCTTCCCCGGAGTACCCCGTCATCAACGCCACCGTATCCCACGAAAACGGCATGACCGTAGCCTCCCTGGGCTGCATGGAGCTGATGATGACCGGCATCGATATGGCTCTGGAAATCTCCCCCACCAACCTGCGGGGCCTGACCCACCGGGAACTGGGTGACTTCACCGACACCCTGCCCCTGCTGATGGAGACCACCAACCCCGCGCAGGGCCGTCTGAGAGGCGCCAGCACGGAAGAACAGATTCTTTCCGGCAAGGACCCCTATTATGTGCGCAGTGCCGAGATGGGCATGCTCTTTGTCCCCTTTGATGAAAACGGCCACCCCATTGAGGAGCGCTGCGGCCGTCATCTGGAAGGAATCTACGCCTACAGCCAGGCGTATAACGAGAGCTATCCCGACGCCCCCATCGAATACAGCGGCGTACCCGGTTATGAAGAACTGTTCCTGAACGCCGATCCCGCCGATCTGGGCGGGGCACAGCTGGGCTCCTTCCTGCTGTAAGATTTCTTCCTCCTCTTCCATACAAATCAGTTTCTCCTACAATCCACAAGCCGCTGAGCTCATATGAGTTCAGCGGCTTGTGGATTTTGTCTGTGCTGCTCGCCCGGTTCTGATATTTGCGGAAATTGTGTTCCCCCATCACCGCCGACAAACAAGATGACTGCGTCATGCCCTTGGGTCAGCAGGCCGGACCAACCGTCCCCCAACAAGTGCCCTGCCGATGGCCTGCAAAAGCGGTTTTCCACGTTCCCTCCATTTACGGCGAACAAAGCTTGCGCCATCGTTGCGATAACATCAGATAGTCCTCAAACATAACAGCTTCCGCAAGGCACACCTTGCGGAAGCTGTTAGATTGGTTCTCACTCTTTGGACGCATTGCGCTGCATATACAGCATCCCCACTACATAAATGATGACGCTGCCCAGCACCCCCTGCAGGAACGGGAAGCCAACCGGGATGAGCTTCATAATGGCGTACCCGGCCAACCAGGCCACGACGCCCATCCCATTAAACCCGCTCTTGTAGGCATACTTGGTGGGGTCACCCCGCTTTACAATCCAGTAATCTGCAATAATAATGCCCAGCATGGGAATCATAAAGTCGCCCATGAACGAAAGATACTCGGAGAAATAGTTGGAAAAACCAACCATGGCCAGCACCGTACCCAGAAGACCTGTGACCAGCGTCGCTATGGCTCTCCGCTCATCTTTCAGCCGGAACACCATCACAGCGCTCAAGCCGCCAGCGTACGCGTTGCTGGTGTTGGTCGTCCATGTAGCGGCAATCAGCACGATCATGCCAATGATGGGCAGACCAATGTCGCTGAAGACCAGAGTGATGTCATACTGATTGGCAACCTTCGTCATGACCGCACCGGCCACCACCAGCAGCGCTCCGGCAGGAAATACGCCAAAGGAAGTGGACAGGATCGTCTCTTTTCGAGACTTTTGATACCGGGTGACATCAGCAGACACCAGGCAGCCCGATGCCATGAAGCTCATGGTCAAAACGATTCCCTCGGGAATCGTCATCGTAATACTCTCAGGCGGCACACTGAGGTCGGCCGTACCAAACTGATTCACCGCCATCAGACAGCCGGCCACCACCAGTACAAACAGCGCCGGGACTGCGATCTTATTGAGCAAGTCCATGGCATGGATGCCATATACCGCTGTGATCAGCATGATAACGCCCCATACCGCCATGGAAACCGCGGAAGGCACCTGAATGTGGAACGCCTGGGCACACAGGTTGGAGAACGCCTCGCCGCACACAGCGGTCTGTACGGCAAACCATCCCACCGATGTAATCATCTCAAACAGGCCCACGAAGAACTTGGCCCCCTGTTCGCCAAAGCTGGGTACAGCGGTCATACAGGTGGGAAGGCCCAGGTCGCTTCCGATCATTCCCATAAGGGAGAAGACAACGCACACCAAGATAAACCCGATGACGCCGGACAAAATGGCATCCCTTGTAGGCATGGCACTGACCAGCATTTGCCCCAGCATCAGGCTCGGCACACAGATCACGACACCCGCTTGGATGAACGCCACATTCAGCCAGTGCTTCCGTTCTTCCGGCGGAACCGGATGCAAGGCCCGGTTCTCTACATTTGATGCCTTTTGACTCATAACAGATACCTCCCATACTTCCCAATGTATTCAGCTTTCGAACTTAAAAAAATTATACCGTCCAGCTGTTTGGAACGCATCGGAGTCAGTTCAAAAAATTATTCGCCTTTTTGTAAAAAATTCAAATTTTCCGATTCGAAACAGATGCCCAGTTTGGTCGCAATGGAAATCGTCTCATAAAACCGGATTGTATCGTCCTCCATATTCAGAATCTGTTTGACCCGATTGATTCGATAGCGCACGGTGTTGACATGCTGGTTCAGCTCCTGGGCCACCTCCGCATAGTTTCCCCGGTTGGCCACAAACAATTCGATCGTACGCAGATACTCCCGCAGCATGTTTTCCGACATGCCCTGGGCAATGGTCTCCACATATGCTTTATAGAACTCCTTGGCCTCGGTACTATCGCACAACGAGAATACCAGCTGCTGGGTCAGCATGGGGTCATAGGATTGCTGCCGTACCTGCAGGGCGTCGGAAACTTTGACCGCCAGTTCTCCTTCCCTCAGTACCTCCTCAATTTCTTCCAGTGGGTGGATGCGGCTGAAGCCGATGTGGTATTGCTCAAAATAGTTGTCCAGCTGACTGGCAATCATATTGGAATTGATCTTCAATCGCTTCTGGTCGTTTCCGCTGAGCAAAATAATCGTATATTCTCCAAACAGGATGGAACTGCCCTGGATATGGGCATAGTCCTCCAACAGCTTGGAAGAAAACCAGAGGCTGCGCAGCTCTCCCTTTACAAAAATAGCACGAATCTGGCCGGAGAAGTCCGGGTTAATGCTCATCAGCAGCCGACGCTTCTCTATCTCGCCGATTCCCCCCCCGCAGGATTCGGTTCAGCCGGGACAGGTTAATCTCATTCTGATCGCCGGAGCGAAGGCGGCTATTGATGGCTGTCATAATATCCCCATAGGAGAAATTCGCTTTCAGCCATATCACCGGGAAGTCGTTCTGGTCAAAATAGTCCAGCACCTGCTCCGTCAGCGTCTCCACAGCGCCCGTAGGCAGGATCAAAAGCCCTGCCGAGCGGTAGGAAACCAGGCCTTTTGCAAACCCCATCAGATCCCCCTGCCCGTCTCGAAACTGCTCCAGGCAGGACAAAAACAGGTCGCCGGCCTTGATAATCCCCTGCGCCAAGAGGGTCGCATGATAGGGACAATCAAACACAGAAACCCGATGGCAGCGCCGGGACAGCCCATTTTTCCCTGCCAAAATCTCCGCTTTGTCAAATAAACTGTCCCGAAACAGATCCTGTACAGAAATATCCATCGTTTTCCCCCCTTCAAAGCGCTGGGTTTTCGCTTTTGCTTCAGCAAAGTAATAATCTGCATTGTTCCATTATGCAGGAAACTAACGCAAAAGGCAAGGCTGGATTTTTTGGTAAATGAATAAAGC
>DBFWXD010000307.1:0-2568 GCA_048215895.1 Eubacteriales bacterium | reverse complement strand
TTTTGCCTTGGCATCATGGGCTGCCCCGCCAATCTCTGGTTTGCCGGCGAAGCGTATTGGGAAAACATCCACACCTCCATGGGCGATCAGTACGCAAACACTTTACAATCCCTGATGCCCTCCTGGATGCTGTATGTGGGCTTTGCGCTGCTGTTTGTGGGCGGTATTCTGGGCGCACTTCTGGGCCATAAAATGCTGAAAAAACACTTTGAGAGAGCGGGCATTGTGTAATGGAGCAGCTTCAAGCGGTTGTTGAAAACAGAACAGGCTTTTGCTTGGACCCACGAACCAAGCTGTTGCTGATGGCCGTTGTCGCTACCGCAGAATTTCTATATAGCCACACCGCCTTTATGATCGCGGTGGCGATGATTCCCTTTGTCCTGTTGCTGACTAACCGGCAGTATAAGACGGCAACGGTGTTCTTCTGCCTGTTCGCAGCGGGGCTGTTTGTGCAGGCTATCCAGAACTCCGTCCAGTTTCCCATGATCGTCAATATGCTGGTAGTCCTGTTGGTGGGACTGGTTCTGCGGCTGTTTCCGGCTTTTGTGATGGGAGCCTATATTATCAAGTCCACCACGGCCAGCGAGTGCATTACCGCACTTGGCCGGATGCACATTGGGCGGCAGATCACCATTCCGCTCTCCGTCCTGTTTCGTTTTATCCCTACCATGCAGGAGGAGTCGGCGGCCATCAAGGATGCCATGCGGATGCGGGAGGTCCAGTTCGGGACAAAGAAGTTCTGGCAAAATCCCGCCGCCCTGATTGAATACCGTTTTATTCCCCTGATGATCTCGGTGGTCAAAATCGGGGATGATCTCTCTGCGGCAGCCTTGACCCGCGGCCTGGATAACCCGGTCCGGCGCACCAATATCACAAAGGTCGGGTTTACCGGCTGGGATCTGCTGGCGGTGCTGATTGCCGGAACTGCACTGCTCTCTACATACTTTTTCAGCCCGTGGTAAGGAGGTGATACTGTGATTGAATTGAAAGATGTTTCCTTTACCTATGAGAGTGGGGAAACCGAGAACAACCTAAGCCATATCAATCTGGCAATTCAGGACGGTGAAACTATCCTGCTCTGTGGAGAGTCTGGCTGTGGCAAGACAACACTAACCCGGCTGATCAACGGTTTGATCCCACATTACTACAGTGGGAAACTGACCGGGCAAGTCCTCTTAGATGGGAAAGAGCTAAAAGACTATCCCCTTTATCAAATCGGACAGCGGGTGGGGTCTGTATTCCAAAACCCAAGAACACAATTCTACAATGTAGATACCACCAGTGAGATTGTTTTTGGGTGTGAAAACATGGCCCTGCCAGTCCCGGAGATGCGGAAGCGTCTGGAGGAGACTGCCCACAGCCTCAAGCTGGAAAAGCTGCTGAACCGGAGCTTGTTTGCCCTATCCGGCGGGGAAAAACAGAAAATCGCCTGCGCCTCTGCCGACGCAATCCACCCGGACATCTTTGTGCTGGACGAGCCATCCTCCAACCTGGATATTTCCACCATTGAAGATTTAATTGGCGTAATCCGGCACTGGCGGTCCGAGAAAAAGACTGTGATCGTCGCGGAACACCGGCTTTATTATCTCGTTCCCTACGCAGATCGGATTATCTACATGAAGCACGGAAGTATTGTACGGGAATTTACTGGGGCGGAATTTCAAAAATTATCGCCCGATGAATTGCAGGGAATAGGGCTGCGGGCGCTGGATCCATTCCATCTGCCTCCAGAGGCCTCGCCCAAGCCTTCCGCCCCGCAATTAAATATCAGAGGGTTCCAGTTCTCCTATGAAAAGCACGGCCCTCTCAATGTGGATATTCCAGACCTGACCCTGCCCCAAGGGGAGATCATCGGCATTATCGGAAACAACGGTGCGGGAAAATCCACCTTCGCCCGGTGTCTGTGCGGCCTGGATAAAAAAGCGAAAGGTATGCTTGAAATGGATGGGGCCTCCTATGACGCAAAGCAGCGCAGGCATATCTCCTATATGGTCATGCAGGATGTGAACCACCAGCTATTCACAGAAGATGTGCTGGACGAATTGCTGCTAAGTATGGACGGTGAGGACGAGAAAGCGGACACGGCCCGCGCCAAGGAGATACTGAACAGCCTTGACCTGTTGGACAAAGTAAAGCTACACCCCATGTCCCTGTCCGGCGGTGAAAAGCAGAGGGTGGCGATTGGCAGTGCAATAGCATCAGGCAAAAAGATCCTGATATTTGACGAGCCTACCAGCGGATTGGATTACCGGCATATGCTGGAGGTGTCGGACAACTTAAACCGTCTGAAAGAACTGGGAAAGAGCCTGTTCCTGATTACACATGACCCGGAACTTATTTATAAATGCTGCACCTACCTGTTGTTCATTCAGGGGAGCAAGGTGCTATGGCACCGACCCATGGACGGGGAGGCTGTGAGTCTCTTACGGGCTTTCTTCTCCCACGCGCAAGAAGCAGGTGCAGTCAATGTCTCCTGGTAAAAAACTGCACGCTTCCGGTGAGGATTACTTGGAGGCCATACTTCTTCTCCAAAAGAAGATGAGCATGGTGCGCTCCGTGGATGTGGCT
>DBFWXD010000306.1:0-2543 GCA_048215895.1 Eubacteriales bacterium | reverse complement strand
GTTAAGCTCTTCCAGCTTTGTTATACCAGCATTCTGAAAGTACCGCATAACTACGGAGATATAATTTCGCATCGTTTCTCTGGTGCATTCTGAATAACCGGTTTTGATGAGATATTCTTCCTGCGCATCAAGAAAGGAGTTGAATTCCGGCAACAACTCTTGCAGAGGATTGAGCATCCCCTTTCCCCAGGTACCTTTGGTGGCAAGCAGATCAAGCATTTTCATGCTTCCGGCTTTGCGGTCAATTGTGGACTGCCTTAAAGGTGGAGTGCACTTGCCGAGTTCTGTGATGAATTCATCTTTATGCGAGGGCAAATATGTTTCATATCCCTTTTTATTGCAGAACTCTTGAAATTGCTTCCATGTCAATAGGGTGTATTCGCTACTGCGTATGGAATATCCCTGTTCTTTTAGAGTTACTGCACCTTTGTCAATGATGTCTTTGATTAGCTTGTTTGGCAATATACCCACCGCCCTTCATGTAGAAATTTCTCCTATTACAATGACAATTCTACTTGAACAAACGGAAAAAGTAAGCCCTTACTTTAAAGGTTTTAGCTGCTATGATTAAAGGTTGAAATGTGGAGTATTATGTGCAGTAAAATCCCCAGAAGCCTTGTATTCATGCCATTTTTGTGCCCATCATTAACATAATGGCTTTGTCCTAATAAACGCTGTTGCCCAACGCCCGATACCGGGCGGAGTCCGAGGCGTCGGAGAGAGCCGTCCAGCCATCCGGGAAACCCTGGAGGCGTTCGCATTCCAGCGGCGTCAGGCGGCGGATCAATCGGCGGCTATCTGCCTGTTGACATACCAGGTCTGTGGCATCTTTATACTGTCTGGCGCTTTCTGTAGAGGCCACATCGTTATCGTGAAATACGTCTACACGCTGTCTGGCATAAAGAATGCCGTCCTTTTCAGAAGGCGACCCGTGAGCCGCGTCTCTCTGTTCCACCAGCGGCAGATTGTTGCCTCCGGTCCCTGCACGGGCGGAGAGCGTCGGGGCAATGGTGTGTGGCCCGGTGTATCTGGCATCGATGCCGTGGTTTTCATACACCAGGGGTTGATGCCCGTGCTCCTGAGCCCGCAGGGTCCCCGTGATCCCCACCGTACAGTCCATCACGCTGCCGCCCTGGTCGTTCAGGCACAGGACAGAGGGCATACAGTTCCCGCTGGCTGTCCCTTTCAGCGTGGGGGAGATCTTCTCGGAATAGCCGATGCCTCCGGCCTTGGCTCCGGCCCCCGCAGAAAATCCGGCAACAAAGGTCTGCTGCTTCATTCCGGGTTGTGCCTGAAGCGCACCAGTAAGATCATGCAGATCCCGTACCTCACGCCCCAGGGCGGCTTCTCTTGCCGCTTTGCGGCAATTCACCTTCTCTCTCTGATTTGCGGCAAAGACCACGGAATCGCCGTTGATGAAGGTCTGCATCTGCATATTACTGGTGGCCATCAGCGTACCAGCTACACCATATAGATTGGTGTCCTCATCTCTCCGATTGATGTGATACGCTCTCATCTCCGCTGCCTGGAAATTCATCGGGAGCAGGCCGGCCTGAGCCATCAAAGCCCACTCCAGCCGCTCCGGCAGCGGTTTACCGCGCTCCTTTGCTCTGCGCAGGATGCCGAGACAGGCTTTTGGACTCAGGTCGTGTCTCTCGTCAGGATCTCGCTCCAAGATGCTGGATAGATCACATTTGACCGGCTCTCTGGGAGCTGCTCCAGTGTTGAGCGGCGGGCCATTTTCCTGCCACGGGGATCGGAATTCCCAATAATGGCACCCGAACAGGTCCACATGGCCTTTGGACAGATCCAGGTGGAAATAAGGAATGGAAATCAGCGTGGACAGGGTTAAGGTCCCGCTTTTTCGTTTCGGAGGTCTCGCATATATTTCATCAGCCTCCTCCAGAGAGAACAGCATCATCTGGCCGTCGCTGTCGCAGTGCTGCATAGTCAAGCCTCCCATCTAAGACATCAAACAGGAGCAGGGGCGCGAGAGGGCCGGCAAAGTCCGCCACCAGAAAAATGCGCTTTCTCCGCTGAGCGACGCCCCAGAATTGCGCGTCAAGGCAGCGCCACGCCAGAGAGAAGCCGTTTTCCATCACGGCGTCTCCCGCGTCCGGCCACGAATAGGGATAGGATCGCGGGACCTCCGCGCCGATGTCATGGATCCGAATGATCTCCTCCAGCACAATACGGAAGTCCTCCCCTTTGGGCGATCCGCTGCTGAACGCGCCTGGAACATTCTCCCAGCACATCCAGCGGGGACGGATGTCGGCGCCGGTCCGGCCCCGTTCTCTCTCCGCTGTCCGCATTTCCTTTATGATCCGAATCTGTTCCATAAAAAGGCCGGAACGGGCGCCGGATAATCCGGCGCGCGCTCCGGCCACGCTCAGGTCTTGGTTATCCCGAATTCGGAATAATCAGGATTATGCCGAGAAAATAGTTATTCCGAAGTAATCGCTGCAAACCCTGTAGTACAAGGCGTTACCAGCAAAAACTTCGGAATAACATAATCGGCATATATAGAACAATAGGATTAGAGC
>DBFWXD010000305.1:0-2600 GCA_048215895.1 Eubacteriales bacterium | reverse complement strand
ATAGGTAGCTTTTTAAAAAAATCAAGGCAGAAAGTGTAAAATTGTCAATATCTTAATAAATCTTAAATGGTAAAAGTGACGGAGGGGAAATGGGGGTTGAAACCTGGAGAGAAAACAGGTAAAATGAGTGGAAATCTCTTAAACTGACGAGGTGTGATATTCATGGATCGAAAGACCCTTGCCGCCGCCTTCCCGGCGACGGTTCCGGTTTTAATGGGCTATTTGGCCATAGGAATGGCCTTTGGCCTGATGCTCCAGACGGCTGGCTATGGCGTAGGGTGGGCGTTTTTGATGAGTCTGACCATCTATGCCGGCTCCGGACAGTATCTGGGCGTCTCCCTTTTGGCCACCGGCGCCCATTTGAGCCAGGTGGCTTTTTTGACGCTGATGATCAATTTCCGCCATCTGGTCTATGGCCTGTCCATGCTGGAGAAATTCCGGGGAATGGGGATACGCAAGTTTTATATGATTTTTTCTCTGACCGATGAGACTTATGCCCTGCTCAGCGCCGCCAAGGTGCCGGAGGGGATTGACGAACATCGGTATTATTTTGCCGTGGCCATGCTGGACCACAGCTATTGGATCGGCGGTTCTGTGCTGGGTTCGGTACTGGGCTCGGCTCTGGGCTTTGACACCACCGGCGTGGACTTTGCCATGACGGCGCTGTTCCTGGTCATTGCGGTGGGACAGTGGAAGAAGGCCGGCAGCCACCTGCCCGCGCTTTTGGGCGGTGCGGCCACGCTGCTGAGCCTGCTGGTTGTGGGGGCGGATGATATGCTGCTGCCCGCGCTGGGAATGATTGTGATTCTCCTGACCGTTCTTCGCAAACGGCTGGGAGACGAGGAACCGGTCTGTGAACGAGAGGAGGAACCGTCATGCCGCTGAGTCCTTTGGAGACCCTGGCCTCCATTTTTGTCATGTCTGTGGTCACCTTTTTCACCCGGGCGCTGCCCTTCCTGCTCTTTGACCGGGGGGACCATCCGCCCAAGATTGTCCTGTATCTGGGCAAGGTGCTGCCCCCCGCCATCATTGCCATGCTGATTGTCTATTGCCTGAAGGGAGTCACGTTTACATCCCTGGGCGGATGGCTGCCTACCCTGCTGGCGGGCGTGACGGCGGTGCTGCTGCATGTTTGGAAAGGAAACGACCTGCTGTCCATTTTTGGCGCTACGGGTCTTTATATGGTGCTGGTGCAGGGCGTATTTGCGTGAGGTGAGAGCATGAAAAAGCATGTGCTGATTACCGGAGCCTCCCGGGGGATCGGAGCGGCCACAGCGCGGCGCTTTGCCCAGGACGGCTGGAAGGTGAGCGTCCATTATCACAAGCGCCTGCCCCAGGCCCAGGCGCTGGCTCAGGAGCTGGCGGCCATGGGCTGCGAAGCTGCGCTGGTCCAGGGAGATGTATCCGACCCGGAGCAGGCCCGGAGCCTGGTGGCTCAGGCACAGCAGGCGCTGGGGCCCATCGATGCGCTGGTGTGCAATGCGGGGGTTGCCCTGCCCATCCAGCTGCTGACCGACACCACCGACAGCCAGTGGCGGCAGGTGATGGGGACCGATCTGGACGGGGTGTTTCATGTGCTGCGTGCGGCCATTCCCGGCATGGTTTCCCGAAAGGAGGGGAGCATAGTCACAGTCTCCTCCATGTGGGGCGTGACAGGCGGTTCCTGTGAGGCACCCTACTCGGCGGCCAAGGCGGGCGTGGTGGGGCTGACCCGTGCCCTGGCAAAGGAGCTGGGTCCCTCCCACATTCGCGTGAACTGCGTGGCGCCCGGGGCTATTGAGACGGAGATGACCGCCTTTTTGTCCGACGAGGAACGGGAGGCGCTGGCCCAGGAGGCGCCCCTTGGAAGAATGGGCACGCCGGAGGATGTGGCCGATGCCATCTATTTCCTGGCTGGCGAGCAGGCGCGGTTTATTACCGGACAGGTGCTGAGCGTAGACGGCGGCATGGTCATTTAAGTCGAATATAAGAAAAAAATAAACGATTTTTAATGAATTTGCGGTTGTCAGTGGGCAAAAAAGTTGCTATACTACCCATATAATTGATAGTTTCAGACCAACTGTACCTGCTTTGGGCAGGATCTGGAGGAAACCAAATGGGCTGGTCCGGCGGAAATTACGGCGGCTATCGGGGCCGCAGAACTCTGACAGACATTTTAAGGATCATTGCGATTGTCCTGGGCATCCTGGTGGCTCTGGTCTTGGCGGGCTTGTTTTTGGCCCAGGACTACATCGTTTATACCGACGAGGGACTGCGCGTGGAACTGCCGTTTTTGCAGGAAGAGGGGGAGTCCTCCAGTCAAAGTGCTCTGGAACCGGACCAGATTACGGTGAAGGAGCAGGACTGATAGGAATCCGTTTTTGCTGCATCTCCGGTGAAACATGGAAAAAGGCGGCAGATGCCGTCAAAGGAAAGAGCCTCAGCGCTGAAAAATGAATGAAATGGAAAGAGCGTCCGACTGCGGTGTGCAGTTTGACGCTCTTTGTCTTTCATTCCAGAAAATGTAAAGAATAGAAAATTATGCGTTTTCCCAAAAGTGGGAAAAATAATTTAACGAAGACACAACAATACTTCAAAAGCAACGGAATATGGAATAGAAC
>DBFWXD010000304.1:0-2516 GCA_048215895.1 Eubacteriales bacterium | reverse complement strand
GTCCGAGAGAATCAGGGCGTTGACGTGCTCCTGATCGGTGCGGGCGTCGGTGCGGTCAATGACAAATTGATAAAAGGTGTTGGTGGCCTGGGGCCCCATGCCGCCTAAAACACCGAGACGTTTGTTCATAGTATCACCATTTGAGAGAGGGTTTTGTCCCCCAAAAGGGGGCCACAGGCCAGCCAAATGGAAGCCCAGCGCAGCGGGTTCCATTTGGAAAGGAGGAGTGGCGCAAGGAGTGAGCTTTGCCCGTCAGGGCGAAGGGAGGGATGTGGAGCCCGCGACGACGCGGGGTCCCATGCCGCCTAAAACACCGAGACGTTTGTTCATAGCTTAATCCTCGCTGGGTACCTTGTTATATTGGTCGAAGCGCTTGATATTGCCCAGGTGGTTTTTCCACACCCGCATCCGGCGCTTCAGAGAGCTGTCTCCGGAATAGACCAGGGAGTGGCAGTCGGCCCCCGCCTTGATGAGGGCGCGCATCTCCTGGTGGTACTTCTTGGTGGTAAACTTGAAGGCCACCTTCCGGGGCACCATCCGCCACAGGGAGCGGTTTTTGGTCATAAGGAAGGGAAGCTCCTTCCCCTCCACATAGTCCTCCACCACCAGCTTTGCGATGTTGTGACCCGCGCCGGTGACATAGTAGTTGCTCCGGCCCTGGCGGCAGTTAATTTCAAAGGCCTTGTACTTGCCGTCCCGGCGGTCGTACTTGATGTCAAAGTTGGAGAAGCCCACAAAGTGGAGGCTCTCCAGCAGAGCCTTGATGTTCTCCTCCAGGGCCTCGTCGTGCTCGGTAATGATGACGGCGTGGTTGCCGATGCCGTGGGGGGAGTGCTCCTCTAGAAGCACGTGGCCCAGGCACATGAGCTTCACCTTGCCGTTGTGGTCGGAATAGTTGGTCAAAACCCGCATGTAGCTGTCGTCCCCGGGGATAAACTCCTGGAGCACCATGTGGTCGGGGTAGCCGGCGGCGTAGACGTGGTCCAGGCTCTCCAGCAGCTCCTCCCAGCTCTGGCAGATGTACACCTTGGCCAGGGAGTGGTCGCCGCAGGCCCAGTAGGCCACGGAGTCGGCGGGCTTGGCGATATAGGGCGGGCCCCAGGGCAGGGAGAAGTCGTGGCCCATGGACTTGTCGTAGATGAAGGTGGCCGGGTGGTCCACTCCGTGCTGGTCGCACAGCTCGTAGAACTTTTCCTTGTTGATGAGGGTGTCCAGCAGCTCCCCGTCAATGTAGGGGGCAATGACGTTGTCGGGCAGGTTGTCCTTGCAGTGGGCCGCCAGCTGGACATAGCTGTCCCCGCAGCCCAGCAGGAGGATCTTCTTGTCCGGGAACTCCCGGGACACGGCCTCTACATTCCGGCGGAAGGCATCCATATCCTCGTTTTCCGGGCACACCCGGTAGTCGATGATGGCGCTGCCGTGACAGGGAAAGGAGGGGTATTTGCCAAAAGCGATGGAGCGCACCCCATAGGCCTCGTGGAAGGCCCGGGCTACGCTGTATACGTTGATGTCGCCGCCGAAGAGAAGGGGCTGGAAGGGAAGAGATTGATTCATGACAGAACGAACTTCCTTTATGTTGAAATAGGGTAAACTCTTGTTATCGATATTCAATCTGGCAGCCCTTGGCAAACAGGGGGTCCAGATCAAAGATGGCCAGGTCGCCGCTGGAGCACTTCAGGTTGGTCACGTCCAGCAGCGTCTCCCCTGCCCCGATGGGGCCCAGGAGCTTGGCCCGCTGGTCGCCGATGCGCACGGTGCGGTTTTTGCTCCGGCGCCAGGCGTGGAAAAAGGCCCAGAAGCCGCTCTCCCGGGGGCGGGTCACCCCGTAGCCGTTCTGGTAGCCCACGGGCAGCACCGCTACCCGGGTGGGCTTTTTCAAAACGATGGGCCGGTCGGTGCCGATGATGTGGCCCTTGGGCAGCCACCGTACCTCCGCCAGAGGGACCTCCCCATAGCCCACGGTTTTCAGCCGGTCGTCCTTGGTGCGCCGGCACCGGCCCAGAATGGCCGAGCCCGCCCGTACCGCGTCCAGCCGGGCGCTGTCGTTGTGGAGCAGGGCAAAGGAGCCCGCCGCGTGGACCAGTCCCGTTTCAAACCCGGCCTTGTGAATGATGTCCAGCACCTGGGCAAACTGCTCCAGCTGCTGCTGGGCCTGGGCATCCTTGAGCTTGGCGGCGTGGAGCTGGGTGTAGATGCCGGAAAGGGCCACATTGGGCAGGGAGCGGTAGGCCAGCAGGATTTTCTCCGGCTCGCTGACCAGAAAACCGCCAAAGCCCATGCCGGTGTCTACCTGGATGTGGGCGTCCACCACGGTGGAGCGGTTTTCCGCCAGGGCGTTGAGGGCCATGCCCGTGTCCACGGAGGAGATGGTGCACACCACATTGAGGTCCACCAGCCGCTCCAGCTCCTCCCGGTCGGTGGTGGAGCGGAGCATCAGGATCTCCTCGTCCACAAAGCCGGCCTGGCGCAGCTTCTCGGCCTCTTTGACTTCCGACACGGCAAACCGGCCGATGCCC
>DBFWXD010000303.1:0-2975 GCA_048215895.1 Eubacteriales bacterium | reverse complement strand
ATACTTAATTTGTGCAATATGCGCAATACTTTTTAGGGAGTAATTTAAAATGAACAGGATGAAACGATTGCTTGCCGCAGCACTGACGTTTGCCGCGACGCTGTCTCTTGCAAGTTGCGGTACTTCCAACAGCAAGGATTCTGTCGGTCAGACGCCCGCTCCGCCATCTCAAACGGCGGAATCGCAGTCTGCTGGACGGGAGTTGAGTATGGCGCTCTCAGTAGATCCAGATGGCTTGGATCCGCAGCGCACAACAGCTGCCAGTACATTTCAGATTACCAATAATCTATACGATACGCTTCTTCGGGTCAATACAGATGGTTCTCTGAGGGAAGGGCTGGCCCAGAAGTGGGAGGTATCGGAGGATGGTCTGACACTGACGTTTCACTTGCGGCCGGATGTTCGCTTCCATAACGGCGACATCTGTGACGCACAGGCCGTAGTAGCCTCATTCCAGCGTCTGAAGGAAGAGGAAAGCCCCCGCGCTGCGGACTATGCCAATTATACGTTTTCTGTTCAGGATGCGGATACTGTGGTAGTAACCTGTGAAGCACTAGATGTGGCAGCACTCTCCAATTTTGCCTATCCATGGTCCGCCGTTGTGGATGTCAAGGCCGCAGATACGTTGAAAAATCAACCGGTAGGCACCGGCCCGTATCGTTTGCAAGAGTGGGTGCCTCAGCAATCCCTGACGCTTGCAAAAAATCCGGACTATTATGACACGGTCAATCTGGATACGATCAACTTCAAGATGATGCCGGATGCAACGGCGCAGATTGCATCTTTGCGTAATGGAGAACTGGACATTATCTCGGTCAGCGGCGATCAGGTGGCTGCCTTTGAAAATGACCCGCAGTTCAATGTAATCACCACGCCGTCCAATGGTCTTCAGCTGATGGCGATGAATTTGCAGAACGAGGCGCTGTCGGATGTACGGGTGCGTCAGGCTATCAACTATGCGGTGGACAAGCAGGCGCTGATCGACACGGTATGGTGGGGCTATGGTCAGAAGATCGGTTCGCATTACCCCACAGTTCTGAAAGAATATGTGGATATGAATGACCGATACCCTTACGATCCGGAAAAGGCCAAAGAACTGCTGTCTCAAGCGGGATATCAGGACGGTCTCACGCTAGAAATGTATCTGCCCAAGAGTTATCCAGCATATGTCAGCGCCGGGCAGGTCATCGCTGACTCGCTGAAAGAAGTGGGAATCACCTGTAATATCACTATCGTGGAATGGGCGGCGTGGCTGTCGGACGTGTACAACGGAAGAAACTATGATCTGACTGTGGTAGGACACACGGGGCGTCTGGACCCGTATGTGCTCTTGGCACGTTATCAGTCTGACAGCAGTGAGAACTACTTCAATTATTCCAATGAAGAAGTGGATCAGCTGCTTGCAGATTATAAGAGCGAAACCGATGAGGACAAGCGTACGGAAATCGTGCAGCGGGTCCAAGAGATCCTGGCTCAGGATGTGCCTGCCTATTATATTCAGGACCCTATTACCATTTATGTGACAGACAGCGCAGTAACCGGTTTTCAGTTGTATCCCATCGATATTTATGAATTGAAAGATATATCTCTCGGACAATAAGAACAGGGGGCGGGTCCTGCCGGATGCAGGGCCCGCCTGCTTTGAAGGATTTTGATGTTGCACGCACTTCTTAGATAAGGGAGAGTAACCTCAGGAAGGACGGATAGTTCTCTATGCTGAAACTGGTGGTCAGACGTCTACTCAGCGCCATTGCCGTGCTGTTTGTTGTATCGCTTATTACATTTGTGGTTCTATTATGTATCCCCGGTGACCCCGCGCAGTTGATTCTTGGGGTTGAGGCCACGCCGGAAAAGGTTGAGGCCCTGCGTGCCTCGATGGGGCTGGACCGGCCTTGGTACGTCCAGTATATGCATTGGATTCAGGGGGTACTTACCGGGAATTGGGGCACTTCATATCTGTACGGTGAAAATGTTTGGACGCTAATTTGTCAGCGGCTTCCCGTTACTTTCTCCGTTGCGCTGCTGTCCATGGCAGCCGCACTTGTTGTATCCGCTATTCTGGGAATCTTGGCCGCGCTGAAAAAGGGTTCACCTATGGATCTACTGTCGCGTACCGTGATGCAGATTGGCGGTGCGGTGCCCTCTTTCTGGCTGGCTATGCTGTTTATGCTGCTGTTTTCCTCCTATTTGGGATGGTTCCCGGTCACGGGGTATACCGCTCCCGGTGAAAATTTCGGCGCGTTTTTGAAATGCATCGCATTACCTTCTCTGGTGCTGGCTATCGGGGAACTGGGAATTCTCATCCGCATTGTGCGGTCATCCATGCTGACAGCCCTGCAACAGGATTTTATGATGAGCGCAAATGTGAAAGGCCTGCCTCCCGCTAGGGCCATTGTGCATTATGCTCTGCGCTCGGCGATTATTGCCCCCATCACCATCTCAGGTATGCAGCTGGCAAAACTATTGGGAGGAACGGTCATTGTAGAGACAATTTTTGCTCTGCCGGGCATTGGCCGTCTGATGCTGACTGCCGTGGAGCAGCGGGACATCATTCTTTTGCAGGGAATCGTGCTCTTTATTACCTCCATGGTGGTTTTGGTATCGCTGGTCACGGATCTGGCGGTTATGGCCGCCAACCCCACTATCCGTACCGGAGAGGAGACCGTACAGGGATGAAGAAAAAACAGAGCGTATCTTTCTGGGCAGGTGCTATCATGGCGGCCAGCATCGCAGCTATATGTATCATTTCGTTTTTCTGGATGCCTGCAGATCCAGAAAAGATGGATACACTGAACCGGTTTGCGCTGCCCAGTGCGGCACACCTTTTAGGGACCGACCAATTTGGGCGCGATGTCCTGAGCCGAATCATGGAGGCGTCTCGCTGGGCTCTGCTGGTAGGCGTGTGCTCGGTCACCGTGGGCGCGCTGGCGGGCAGCATTATTGGCGCATCGGCGGCCATGCTCAAAGGCGCGGTG
>DBFWXD010000302.1:0-4503 GCA_048215895.1 Eubacteriales bacterium | reverse complement strand
CGTCATCCATAGAGATGGTACTTACACCTGCATTTTCTGCGGCGCGTCTTTTGAGACAGGCGTCATCTATCACAGCCGCGGGCGTGATGTGACGGCAGAGCGGGCGATACGGGAGCATATGCAGGAAGTCCACTCCGGCACATTCTGGCCCATGCTGGAGCTGGATAAGACGCTCAACGGTCTGACTGAGGTGCAGAAGACGCTGCTATCCTGCATCTATGAGGGGAAAAGTACGGACGAGATCGGTGAGATCATGGGAATCAGCACTGCCACAGTACGCGCCCACAAATTCAACCTACAGAAAGCCAAAAGGGAGGCCAAGATCCTGCTGGCTCTGTTGGGGATTCTGGAAGGCGAGGAGCCGCCTGTTCCCCGCCCGGTGCACGGAGAGAGCGGAGCGGAGTCTTCCGGGATAGAACAGACAGACGACCTGTTTTCACTCAATATGCTGCACCCATTTTTTACACAGTTCCGGTATAAATAGGGGGGACGATATGGAACGGCCGAGCCCAGGGCGGAGAAAGATCTGGAACATAACCATGTTTATCATCAGCTATGCGCTGAACAATCTGGTCAGCGGCATCATCTATGATACCTATGTCAATTACATGCAGGAGATGGCGCGTTCGGTAGCGACATCCTTTTGGGCGTTTTATGGGTATGCGACCTTTATCAGTGCTCTGATGCTGCTGCTGATTCCGAAGACGGGCTATAAAAAACTTTTGGTGTTCTGTTCGGCCTCCTGTGCGGCGGCCCTGTTGAGCGCGGTATTCATGCAGACTGAGTCTGTATTCTTTCTGACCACTCTGCTTGCACTGGTAGGCATTCAGCTCCATTATATTATGCTGGCGCCTTATGTGGCGGTGTTTACCGACCAGAGCAACAATATTGACTGGTATACGCGGGCCTACTATCTGGGTTACCTGGGGTATTTTCTTACTACTTATCTGGGCGGCGTGCTGACGGTCAAGATGTTTTCCCTGCGGGCGGGCGTGACCTATCAGGCGGCAAAAACACTGACGGAACACGTCGACACCATGGCGCCCGGGCTGCGGGAACACTACCTACAGGGGAACCGGGATGTGCTGCTGCTTGTTGCAGTGCTCGCGCTGGTTGGACTGATTCCCGTGCTTCTTATCCGGGAAGAGCGGGAAGACCACTGCATCGCCATATCAGAGCAGGTTCCCTGGCGGCAGCGGCTACGGGAGATGCGGCAGGCTCTGCTCCAACGGGATGCGGTGATCTATCTGATCTACTGGGTGCTGATTTCTTTTGGTATGGGACTGTTCACTTCCTATTATTCGATTTTCCTCAACCGAAATCTGCACATTGACCGGGCGACATCTTCACTGCTGGTCTCCCTGTCCTATCTGGCCATCGTTCTCTTCCTGCTATTCACCCCGGCGGTGGTCAGACGGTTTGGGCAGATTGTGACGCTGGGCGGTGTGGCGATGCTCTCCGTTCCGTTTATGCTTCTTATCGCCAACGGCGACCGGTTTGGCCAATTTATGGTTCCAGTCGTGGGCATCGCCCTGTTTATGCGTTCTGGCTTGATCAACCTCAGTTCGCCGGTGGACAGTGCTTTGTCCATGGAGCTGGTACCACGCCAACTCCGCCCGGCCTTTGCCTCTATGATCAATCTGGCGGCGGGGCTCGCCAGTATTCTCAGCGGTTGGTTTACCGGGAATGTGCTGTTTGTGGAACAGGAGGGCTACCGCACGGCCTATTATATTGCCTCCGGTATTTATGTGGTGGCCTGCATGCTGTTGATGGCCGGTCTGTGGAAATACAACCGGGCGGCACCGAACAAGGAGGAGGGGAGATCATGAGACGTTGCGCTTCCGATGCACAAAAGCTGGAGCAGCTTCGGCGGCTGATCCGTGAGATCGAATATCTGAAATATACACTTAACTCCACGCTTTACTGGGACAAGATGACCTACATGCCGGAGAAGGGGCTGACCTATCGCAGTGAGGTGATGTCCTTTCTAGGCGCGCAGCTCTATGAGCGGTTCCGCTCGCCGGAGCTGCGGAGCCTGGTCGATCATTTTTCCCGGCAGAAGGACGCTCCACCCCAAGTTTCCGCAATGGTTCGAAGGGTAGAGAGCAACTACATTTATATCAATAAGATCCCGCAGGCGGAATATCAGGCATACATTGCCCTCATTGCAAAGGCTGAGCAGGTATGGGAACAGGCACGGGAAGCCAATGACTTTCAGCGGTTTGCTCCCTATCTGGAGCGGATTGTGGATACCTTCCGGGCTTTCGCCGGATATTGGGGGTACGAAGCGGAGCCTTACGACGCCCTCATGAGCTTCTATGAGCCAGGGACTACCGTACAGCAGATGGACCGTCTGGCGGATGAGCTGAAACACTTTGTGATCGACCTGTTTCAGACACTGCAGGCCCGTGGAATGCCATGTGGGGAACCGGCGGAAGGGCGGTTTCGCCTCCCGCTGGAGGAACAGCGGGCCCTCTCGCAATATGTATTGGAGACAATCGGATTTGATTTTGCATCAGGCCGTCTGGACGAGGGACCTCATCCAACAACCCTGGCAGCTTCACCGGGCGATGTCCGAGTGATCACATCCTATCAGGCGGAGGATTTCCGCTCTGGTCTGTTCAACACCCTGCACGAAGGCGGTATGGGCCTTTATGAACAGGATATTGATCCGGCTCTGCTGGGGATGCTTCTGGGCGAAGTGGCATCCTTTGCCACCGAGCTGGCGGAGGCCCGTCTTTACGAGAACATCATTGGCCGGAGCGCCGGATTCTGGGAGTATCTGTTCCCAAGAATGCAGCAGCTCTGCCCCTCACTGGCTGTGGACGAGCGGGAGACGCTCTTTCAGTCGGTCAATCAGGTTCGTCCCACGTTGATCCGGAACAATGCCGATGAGCTGACCTATATTCTCCATATCCTCATACGCTATGAGGTGGAGAAGGATCTGATCCGCGGAACGCTGTCTGTGGCGGAGCTGCCACAGGTGTGGAGACAGAAATACACCGATTATCTGGGAATCACACCCCGGAATGACCGGGAGGGCGTCCTTCAGGATATCCAATGGGCTGCGGGCTATATGGGCTATTTCCCCGGTTACCTTACCTCCAATTTGATGGCCGCACAATTTGCCGCCGCACTGGAGCGGGAGCTGGGGCCCCTTCGCCATTTGTTGGCTGCCGGGCGCTTCCGGGAGATCCATCAGTGGCTGGCAACGCGGATCCACCGCTTCGGAGCGATCTATCCGCCGGGCGAGCTGGTGAAACGGGCCACAGGGGAACCCCTACGCTCCACCTACTTCATCAACTATCTTCGGGAGAAGTATACTGAGGTATACCAGTTGAAAAAACAATAAGGAGAGAATGAAAAATGTCCAAACTGTTTTCGAAGCTTGGGATGGGCGAAAAGACCGCACGGAATTTCATTACCATCCTGCTCATCGCCGCAGGCGGTGCCATCATCTACGGCCTGCCCTACTTCCGGTATGACTACTATGACGCCTATTTGGAGGTTTATCATCTGACCAACACCCAGATGGGCGTCTTCGGAAGCATCTTCGGCGTCTTTGGTATGATCTCCTACTTGTTCGGAGGTTACCTGGCAGACCGGGTCAGCATCCGCCTGCTGCTGACGGTGTCGCTGGTAGGAACCGGACTGGGCGGCTTCCTCCACCTGCTCCCCCTGACCTTCCCCATGCTGGTGGGCCTGTATGCCTTTTGGGGCTTCACCTCCCTGTTTGCGTTCTGGCCCGCCTGTGTGAAAGCCGTCCGCGTCTTGTCAAGCCCGGAAGACAAGGGTAAGTCATTCGGCTGGTTCGAGGGCGGCCGCGGCGTGACCGCCGCCGTCATGGCGCCTCTGGCTGTCGTGGCCTTCCGGATTGGTCTGAGCGCCAGTAATATGGATGACAAGATGGGCATGCGCTATGTGATTATCTTCTACTCTGTTCTTACAGTGCTGAGCGGACTGCTGGTGTTCTGGAAGATGCGGGACGAGTCCACCATTGAGAAGAGTGAGCGTATTACCTTTCGGGATCTGGGCAAGGTGCTTAAAATGCCTGCCATCTGGATCATCGGCCTGGTGACCTTCTGCAACTATGTCTTTACGCTGTCCCTGTACTACTTCACCCCCTACGGTACCTCGATTCTGGGCATGAGCGTCACCTTCGGGGCGATTCTGGCGGCCTGTAAGCGTTTCCTGTGTCCTGTTTCCAACGTGGGCGGCGGCTACCTGGCCGACAAGGTGGGTACCAGCTCCCTGCTGTTCACCTCATTCATCGCCATGGCGGTGGGCACTGTGGCCATCCTGTTTCTGCCACAGGCCACGGCCTCGGTTCTGCCGTTTGTGATCCTGTTCCTGGTAATCTATTTCTTCTACAATGTCAACTATGCCCTGACCTGGGCCATGATGGACGAGGGTAAGATCCCGGAGCGGTATTCCGGAACGGCGGCCGGCATTATCTCCACTGTAGGTTATCTGCCGGAGATCTTCTGTTCCCTGCTGGCGGGC
>DBFWXD010000301.1:0-2389 GCA_048215895.1 Eubacteriales bacterium | reverse complement strand
TGATCAGATCCACGCCGGTGAGGGTCTCCAGGGTACGGATATTCCGGCCCTCGCGGCCGATGATCCGGCCCTTCATTTCGTCATTGGGCAGGGGAACCACGGAAACGGTGGCCTCAGCCACATGGTCCGCGGCACAGCGCTGGATGGCCAGAGAGATGATCTCCCGGGCCTTAGTGTCGGCCTCGTCCTTGAAGCGGGCCTCGATCTCCTTGATCTTCATGGCCGACTCGTGGGTGACGTCTTCTTCCAGCTGCTTGAGCAGGTAATTCTTTGCCTCGGCGGCGGTAAAGCCGGAGATCCGCTCCAGCTCTTCGGTCTGCTTCTGCTTCAGCTCGTCCACCTGGGCCTGGCTGGCGTCCAGCTTGGCGAGCTTGGAGGAGAGCTGCTCCTCTTTCTTCTCGATGTTCTCGGTCTTACGGTCCAGGTTCTCTTCCTTTTGCTGCAGGCGACGCTCCTGCTTTTGCAGGTCGGCCCGGCGCTCCTTTTCCTCGCGCTCGTAGTCGTTTTTGGCTTTCAGGATCTCTTCCTTGGCCTCCAGCAGCGCTTCACGCTTTTTGTTTTCCGCGCTCTTATAAGCCTCATTTACAATGCGAGTGGCCTCATCCTCCGCGGAGCCGATCTCACGCTCCGCAGTGGCCTTGCGCCGATTCCAACCGAACAGAGCACCTACTACACCGGCAAGGGCGATACAGACGACCGCCTCGATGATATAGGGCAAAAATTCCATTTTGGTCTGTTACACCTCCGAAAATTTAGATTGCTGCGGCGGACAGCCGCGAAAAGTGCAGATAAAAGCCGCAAGAGCGCGGAGCGAGGACTGCCCCTTTACCCTTGCGACAACTGAAAAACATCCCCAAAGTTTTTCATATTTGTCCTGCTTATATTGTAAAGGCAACCAGCATTGATGTCAAGATTTATTCATGGTTCCGGCGGCAGGTTTTTGCGCAAAAACAGGGACTTCCCCTCCGGCTGGAAGGGAAAGCCCCTGAAAAAAGGTCTACCACAGAAAATCAACTTGGGCCCCGGTGTAGTACCAGGTGAGGACGTCCCGAAAGGTGCTGCCCTCCTTGGCCATGGCGTTGGCGCCGTATTGGCTCATGCCCACTCCGTGGCCGTAGCCGGTGACGTCAAAGGTGAAGCTCCCGTCCGCGTAGGACACGGTAAAAGTGGCCGAGCGCAGGGAGAACAGAGAGCGCACCTGGCTGCCGGTCAGAGTCACGCCCCCCAGGGGGATGGAGATGACCCCGCCGCCGTCGTTTCGGCTGGCCGAACCAAACCAACCGGAGGGGTCGCCGGACAGGTCCGCCCCGGGGTAGGCAGCCAGGGTGAGGGACTTGACTTCCTCGGCAGAAAAGACGGCCTGGGTGTGGTAGTTGGGCACCTCGTCCCCCTCGGGGCTGTCCACGCTCTTTAAGTAGTCCACAGAGTTGCCCCACACCTCCACCGCGTCCACAGTTTTGCCCGCGGCGGAGGAAAAAAACAGGGCCTGGATGGGCTGGCCGTCATAGAGAATGCCCAGACCGTCCGTCTCAGCCACGGCACGTTCAATTTTTTCGGAATATTCCTGGGCATTGAGGCCCCAGCGGGCCTCCGCATCCGCCCGCTCGATGTAGGCCTGGCAGCAGGTGCTGTCGCCGCAGATGTCTGCGTCGGGGTGCTTGTCGGAGGGGTGGTTCTGCCGGGTGACCGTGTAGGTCCGGGCGGCGCAGGCCTGGGCCTTCAGGGCCTCCTCCTCAAAGGAGGCGGGCATCTCCGCGGCCACCACGCCCCACAGATATTCCGCCATGGTCAGCTCCACCACCTGCCCGTCGTCCATCTTCAGCCGCACGGCCCGGCCCTTGTCCCGGGCGGAGGCGGTGGTGATGGCCCGGTCGATGGGGAGCGTGGCCTCGCCGGTTTCGGTATCTGTGGTCTCCCGCTGGTAGAGGGGCGGTCCGCTGAGCGCCAGCAGGGGGAGAAAAAACAAAATTGCGGTCAGCAGCAGGGCTACGGTCACCACGGGCCGCAAGCCTGGACCAAAGATGCCTGAAGTTCGTTCCTCGCGGTTTGCCATTCTTTTGTCCCCTCCTTGTCCTATGGCTATCCTATGGGAAAGGGGGAGGGGATATGAGTAAAAAGGGAAGCAAAAAGGGGCGGCCCATTCGGGCCGCCCCATAATTTTTACTCTTCGTCCAGCTTGAGCACTGCCATAAACGCCTCGGTGGGCAGCTGAACGGTGCCCAGAGTGCGCATTTTCTTCTTGCCTGCTCCCACACGGACCAGTCCGTGTGGGTTCCCTCTTTTTTCAATGCTCGGGCGGAAATGAATTCCGCCCTGCGCAAATTCTCCGCTTCGCTTCGAATTTACGGCGCAAACGCCGCCCCGCTGTGCGGGGCCCCGGAAGGCAGAA
>DBFWXD010000300.1:0-2614 GCA_048215895.1 Eubacteriales bacterium | reverse complement strand
CACAGCGGGCCCCTCCGGAATATTCTCCCGTCCAATCGCCTTAACCGGACGGAAGAGCTTGAAAAAGGGCCAGATGACTGCATATAAAAAATGGAACATGGCGTCCATCTTTTTGCGCAGATCACCCTCCTCCCGCTGAGGTACATTGGTTTCCTTCCGTTCTTCGCTCACAGATCAATCTTCTCCTTTACCATACGGAGCAACGCTTCCAGGCTCTGTTCCAGATTCAGATGGGTTGTGTCCAGAAGCTCCGCGTCCTCTGCCCGGCGCAGAGGAGCAATGGGACGGTGCTCATCCAGGTCATCCCGCTGGATGATATCCCGGAGTATCGTCTCATACTCAGCCTCTTGGCCCCGCTGCTGCAGCTCCAGCAGACGGCGCTGGGCTCTGGCCTCCGCCGCGGCGGTGAGAAAAATCTTCACATCCGCCTGAGGCAGTACCACGGTGCCGATGTCACGGCCATCCATTACCACACTGTGCTCCCGGGCCTGGCGGCGCTGGAAGTCCAGCAAAAAGTCCCGCACCGCAGGGATTGCCGACACTTTGGAGGCAAGGCCGGAAACCTGATGCTCCCGGATGGCCTTGGACACATCCTCCCCGTCCAGGAACATCCGCTGTTCCCCGTCCGGACCATAGTCCATGCGGATCTCCAGCGTTCCCAAAATGGCAGACACCTTGTCAGCGTCCTCCGGAGCTATTCCCGCTCGCAGCACGGCCAGTGCCACAGTGCGATAGATGGCCCCCGTGTCCACATACAGAAATCCCAGCTCTTTGGCCAGCTGCCGGGCCAGGGTGCTCTTCCCCGCCCCGGCTGGGCCGTCAATGGCGATGCTCTTCATATCTACGTTTCCTCTTTCCATGAAATGCTTTTATGGGTCTCAGATCCCGGCGGCATACCGCAGCTGTTATCCTTCTTTTAAAAAGCTGCTGGCATATTCTCCTGCCGCCCGGCCGGTACACCAGGCAATTTGCAGGTTAAACCCGCCGGTATAGGCATCCACATCCAGCAGCTCCCCTGCAAAGTATAATCCCTTTACCTTCTTTGACGCCATAGTCTTTGGGTCAACTTCTCCAACCTTTACCCCGCCAGAGGTCACAATGGCCTCGGCAATGGGCCGCGGCGAAGACACCTGCACGGGGAATGCCTTCAGCAGCTCCAGCAGCCGCCGGCGCTCTTCCCGCGTCACGTCGTGCGCCTTCTTCTCTCCCGGAATTCCAGACAGGCGGAGCACCACGGGAATCATCAGCCGGGGCAGCAAGCTGCCCATCAGGTTGCTCATGTCCCGGTTGGCCCCCTGGCTCAGCTCCCGCACCAGGCGGGCGTCCAGTGCCGGCTCGTCCAGAGCAGGCTTCAGGTCGATGATACAGGTATACCGATCCTTTTCAAAATTGCGCATATGGGCGCTGGCGGAAAGAACCAGAGGACCGGAGATGCCAAAGTGGGTGAAGAGCATTTCGCCCTGCTCCCGGTAAAGCGTCTTCCCCTTCTGATTTTTCACCGTCAGCGTCACATTTTTCAGGGCAAGGCCCTGCATTTCTCCGCAAAAGCTCTCCGGCGATTCCAGCGGCACCAGAGACGGCTTGGGCTCCACCACGGTATGCCCGGCCTGGGCGGCCATTTGGTGGCCGTCGCCGGTGGAGCCGGTGGCGGGATAGGAAAGGCCGCCGGTGGCCAGAATCACTGCTCCGACCTCCAGCTCCCCCTGCTCCGTTTCCAGCCCTGTGACCTGGTCCTCCTGAATCCGCAGGCCTGTAACCCGCGTCTGGAGAACGGGAACCTTCAGCCGTTTCAGCTCATAAAACAAAGCGTCAATGATATCGGCAGCCTTGTCCGACTGGGGAAACACCCGGTTTCCCCGCTCGACCTTCAGCTGGATGCCCAGATCTTCAAAAAACCGCTCCACCTCCGCCGGCGGGGTATGGTTCACCGCACTGTAAAGAAACTTGCCGTTTCTGGGCGTGGCGGCCAGTACCTCTTCCGGCGAGCAGTGGTTGGTCACATTGCAGCGGCCTTTGCCGGTGATATACAGCTTGCGCCCCAGCTTGGGGTTGCGCTCCACCAGAGTCACCGGGCAGCCCTGCCGGGCGGCGGTGATGGCGGCCATCATTCCGGCGGCGCCGCCGCCTACCACATAAAGTCTTGTCCGATCTCCTGTCACTGTTCCACCTTCTCATAGACTCCATACTCGTCCCAGATTTCCTCCAGAGTACGGAACGTATGGGCCAGGTCGTCATTTTTTCTCTGGCTCACCGCCACCAGCAGGGCGTTGACCAGGCTGAGGGGGGCCACCAGCGAATCCACAAAGGAAGCCATGTCGCTGCGGGCCTTCAGGGTGTAGTGGGAGATGGGGGCCAGAGGGGACGCTTCGCTGTCCGTAATGGCAATGGTAGTGGCCCCCCGGTCCCGGGCAAAGTTCATAGCCTGAACCGTACGGCTGGAGTAGCGTGGGAAGCTGACGCCCACCACCACATCGCCCTCCCCAACCCGCAGCAGGCTTTCAAAGACCTCGCTGGCGGTGTTGGCGGAGACCAGACATACGTTTTCAAAAATCAAGTTAAAATAGAAGTGCAGGAAGGCGGCAATCGCAGCAGAAGAACGCACGCCGATGATGTA
>DBFWXD010000030.1:0-7440 GCA_048215895.1 Eubacteriales bacterium | reverse complement strand
GGATCTGCTCCGTGTGCTTCATAAGCTCTATGAGACGTTCCCCCATCTGGAGAAGGTGACGCTCTATGCCGGTCCGCGGAGTACCCTGGCCAAGACGCCCGAAGAGCTGAAGGCCCTCCATGAGGCAGGCCTGTCCCGGGCCTATCTGGGCGTGGAGAGCGGCAGCGACACGGTGCTGAAGTTTATTCATAAAGGTGTCACCGCCAAGGAGATGCTCCTGGCCGGACAGCGGCTGGTGGAGGCGGGCATTGATCTCTGGGTCACCGTGATTCTGGGCATGACCGGCGCCAGGGGAGAGGGGGGCGATTGGGAGGAACACATCCGCTCCACTGCCCGGATCATCAACGAGATGAAGCCCCGCCATCTGTCCGCCATGACCTTTGCCCCAGCCAAGGGCACCCCGCTGGGGGAGGATGTGCTGGCAGGGCGCTTTGAGGTGTGCTCCCCCGACCACATTCTGGAGGAGTGCCGTCTGCTGGTGGAGCTGCTGGACGTAAACCCGCTCCATTTTACCAGCAATCACGCCTCTAACTACCTGCCCCTGAAGGGCGGCCTGCCCGAGGATCGGGAGAAATTTCTCTCCCTCATCGACCAGGCTCTGGAGGGGAAAATCCGCCTTCGGAAAACTCTGACTCGGGGCATTTAAATCAAATGATTCAAGCGTCCGTCTTCCGGGAAAACCCCCGGCAGGCGGACGCTTTTTGCTGGGAAAGCAAGTTCACATAATATGTCGAGAAACCATAAAAACAGCGCGAAATCCGCTTATTCTTAAACGAATTATATAAAATGCACAAGCGGCAGTAATTATTTATGGGCAATTTTGCCCTTGTTTTGGGCCTTCAGATTGGTTACAATGTGGTAACAAAAGTAACAACGGTTGCTTTTGCGTGTCACCAATTTGTAAAAATTTTAAAGAAAAGGAGTGAAGACAAATAGTACGCAAGCTTTTCTTCGTGCCGCTGTGTGCGTTTGCCTTACTCCTCCTGATGGGCGCGTCGACTGCCCCCCAGCAGTCCGCTGCCCTGCTGGCAGAGGAGGAGAGCGCCGTCCTGAATCAGGACGCGCTTGACACTGAATCCCAGGTCTCCTACGAATCGATGGAATCCATCGGCGGAGGTAAGCTGGGGAACGCCGAGATCTCTGAGCAGGTCTCTCTGGCTGAGATGACCGAAGAGGCCGAGGCGGAAGAACAGCAGCAGGCGGTCGCCGGAGACCAGACACTGTTCATTGACGGTGTGGCGGCTCCCACTAATCTGGGTAAATTCCAAAAAAACGGCGTTACCTATGTGGCGCTGGCCCCCATGGCCCAGGCCCTGGATTCCAGCGTGCAAATCAGCTGGGACGGTTCCACCGCCAAGGTGACCTCCAGCCGTCTGACCCTGACTGCCAAAGTGGGTCAGCTCTATCTGGTGGCCAATGGCCGCTATCTCTACCTTCCTGAGGGCGTTCAGTTGGTAAACAACATGGTGACCGTTCCCCTCTCGGCTGTGGTAGAGGCATTCGATGCCAAGCTCTCCTGGGATGGCGCCACCGGCACAATCCGGATTACCCGGGGCAGCGGCGGCATCCAGTCCGGCGACAGCTATTACAATCAGGAGGACCTCTTCTGGTTGTCCCGGATTATTTATGCGGAAAGCGGCAATCAGCCCCTGGAGGGGCAGATGGCCGTGGGCAATGTGGTGATGAACCGGGTAGCCAGCCCCGCTTATCCCAATACCGTCCAGGGTGTTCTGGCTCAGAAGAACCAGTTCAGCACCTATAAGTCCGGCGCTCTTGCCAACCGTACGCCCAACCAGAGCAGCGTGATTGCTGCCAAGCTGGTGCTGGACGGCGGCGAGGTGGCGGAAACCGACGGCGCACTGTACTTCGACTCCAGCTCCAACAGCTGGGCCTCCCGCAACCGGGAGTTTGCCGCGGTACTGGGCGGACACAAATTCTATTATTGATAAAAAAGGACCGCTTCGGCGGTCTTTTTTTATCGGGAAGAAAAAGGAAAATTATAAATTAGGGGTTCCTTTTTTGTATATTCATGTATATAATAATGGATGATACACTACGATACTATCACGGCCCGGATGCAGGGCGGGAGGATACCGAATATGACAAGAAGCAATGCCCGTGAAATCGCGGTACATATGATTTTTTCCCTGAGCTTCGGCAATCAAAGTGCCCAGGAGCTGCTGGACAGCCAGCTGACTCACGAGCGGTTCCGGGAACTGGCAGAGGATATGCCCCTCTATGCCCAGTACCCCAATGAAAAGCAGGAGAAATACATCCGGGAGCTGGTCCAGGGTGTGTTTTTCCATGGACCCGAGCTGGACGACTGTATCAGCCGCTATGCCAAGGGCTGGTCCTTTGCCCGCATTCCCCGCATGGCCTCGGCCATTATGCGTACTGCCATGTATGAGGTGCTCTATATGCCCGACGTGCCCAACGCCGCTGCCATCAACGAGGCGGTGGAGATCGCCAAAAATTACGAGCCTCAGGAGGTCGTCTCCTTCCTCAACGGCATTCTGGGCACTTTCGTGCGCACAGAGTGCCAGGACGGCGCGGCCAAGGAGGAGGCCTCTGAGCAGGCGGAGGCAGACGCAGCGACTGAGACGGAGATGTGACCATGGCCGTTTTAGGACTGGATACCAGCAATTATACCACCTCCCTGGCCGTCTTTGACGGCAGGGAGGGGATCAATGTGGGTCGGCTGCTGACGGTACGTCCGGGAGAACTGGGGCTTCGGCAGAGTGAGGCCCTGTTTCAGCATGTCCGTCAGCTGCCGGAGCTCTTTCGTACCCTGGAGCAGGGGGGACATCTGAAGGAGATTGAAGCCGTGGGGGCCAGCACCCGGCCCCGGGCCGTGGAGGGCTCCTACATGCCCTGTTTCCTGGCCGGCGCCTCCCAGGGGGAGGGGCTTGCCAGCACCATGGGAGTCCCCTTTTTTGAACATTCCCATCAACAGGGACATCTGGCCGCAGCCGCCTGGTCTGCCGGACGGATGGACCTTCTGGACGCTCCGTTCCTGGCCTGGCATCTGTCCGGGGGGACTACGGAGCTTTTATATGTTGAGCCGGAGGGATACACCCTCCGTGCGGAAGCGGTGGGCGGAACCAGCGACATCTCCGCCGGACAGCTCATTGACCGCACCGGCGTACTGCTGGGACTGCAATTTCCCGCAGGCAAAGCCCTGGACGCCCTGTATGACCAGGGGGATGCCTGTGAAAACTATCGTGTAAAGCTCAACGGGCTGACCTTTTCCCTGTCCGGAATCGAAAACCAAGTGAAGAAGCGGGTGGATTCCGGCGAAAAGCCGGGGAACGTGGCTCGGTTTACGTTGGATACGGTGGCCAGCGTGGTAGTACGTGCCACCCAGGAGGCAAGAAAGCGCTGGCCCGGTCTCCCGGTGCTCTGCTCCGGCGGAGTTGCCTCCAACCGGCAGCTGAGAGCGGCCATGAGTGCCCATTGTCAGGCTCTCTTTGCCCAGCCTCAGTATTCCACGGACAACGCCATGGGCACCGCAATTCTTACCTGGCGCGCGCTGCAGGCGGGGGAGGCAGGGCGATGAACCGTACTGCCCCGATTTTAAGCCCCTCCCAGGTGAGCCAGTATATCAAGGGCTTTATGGACCAGGACCGGCTGCTGTCCGGACTGCTGGTTCGGGGGGAGCTGTCCAACTATAAGATGTATCCCTCCGGGCACCATTATTTCTCCCTGAAAGACCGGGAGGGAAGCCTGCGGTGCGTCATGTTCCGGGGGGATGCGGCCTCTCTGCGGTTCCGGCCGGAAAACGGTATGCAGGTCATTGCGGCCGGACGGGTTACCGTCTTTCCCCGGGACGGCCAATATCAGCTCTACTGTACCCGCCTTACCCCGGAAGGGGTGGGGGACCTGTATCTGGCCTTCGAACAGTTAAAGGAGAAGCTCTCCCGAGAAGGGCTCTTTGACCCTGGACACAAGAAGTCCATTCCGGTCTTTCCCAAGACCATTGCCCTGATCACCTCTCCGGCTGGAGCGGCGGTGCGGGACATGATTCGGATTTTACGGGCCCGGTGGCCAATGGCTCAGATCCGCATTCTTCCGGTGCGGGTTCAGGGAGCCGGAGCGGCAGAGGAAATTGCCGCCGCCATCCGCTGGGCCAACGAGAACGCTGTGGCTCAACTCATCATCACCGGTCGGGGCGGCGGTTCCATGGAGGACCTGTGGGCCTTTAACGAGGAAGTGGTGGCCCGGGCTATCTACCACTCGGAGATCCCGGTGATTTCTGCCGTGGGCCATGAGCCCGATGTAACCATTTCCGACTTTGTGGCTGACCTGCGGGCCTCCACGCCCTCCAACGCCGCCGAGCTGGCGGTTCCCCATCAGGAGGAGATTCGGGGCAGCCTGTCCGTGCTGGCTCAGCGGCTTCAAGGCAGTGTGTCTCAGCGCCTGGAGCAGAACCGCCGTACCCTGAACCGACTTGGGAGCAGCCGGGCCATGACGGAGCCCGGAGCTTATTTCAAGGATAAACGGCTTCTGCTGGACTATGAGAGCCGCCGTCTGGCCCATGGGCTAGAGCGAAGCCTGTCCGCCCAGCGGGAGCGACTGGGAAAGCTCAGCGCCGCTCTGGACGCCATGAGTCCGCTGAAGGTCCTGGGCCGCGGGTATTCCATCGCCCTGAAGGAGAGCGGAGGGGTGATTGCCTCGGTGCAGGACGGTCAGCCGGGAGAAGCGTTTATTTTGAAAGTATCCGATGGACAGTTTGACTGTCAGATCAACGGTATATCAAAGAAAGAGGAGTGAAACCCGATGGCGAAAAAGAAGCTGGATTTTGAGAGCTCCATGGCCCGCCTGGAGGAGATTGTCGGTCTGCTGGAGCGGGGAGACGCCCCTCTGGAAGAGGCGATGAAGCTCTTTGAAGAGGGCGCAAAGCTGCTGCGGGAGTGTACCGCCCAGCTGGATGAGGCAGAGCAGAAGGTAACCCTCTTCACCCAGGGCCAGGATGGCCAAATCACAGAAGAACCGTTCCAGGGGGCTGAGTGACATGGAAAAAGACTTTACAGCGTTAATGGCCCGTGACCGGACCATGGTTGAGGATTACTTGGCGGGAATTTTCCGCGAGGAGCCCCGCTACGCCGATCTCCAGGAGGCCATGGAGTATTCGCTCCTGGCGGGCGGCAAGCGCATCCGTCCGGTTCTTACTCTGGAGGTGTGCCGGATGTGCGGCGGAGATCCCCAGGCGGCTTTGCCCTTTGCCTGCGCCCTGGAGATGGTCCATACCTATTCGCTTATTCATGACGACCTGCCTGCCATGGACGATGACAAGCTGCGCCGGGGACGGCCCACCAACCACGTGGTCTACGGAGAGGCTACCGCCATTTTGGCGGGAGATGGTCTGCTTACCGCCGCCTTTGAGCAGCTGGCCAAGGCACAGCTGCCCGCCCAGCTGATTGTGGAGGCTGTGGCCTGCCTGTCCCGGAACGCCGGCCCCGGAGGCATGGTAGGCGGCCAGGCGCTGGATATGGCCGGCGAAGGCCGGTCCATGACCCGCGGGGAGCTGGAGCAGCTCCAGAGCCTGAAAACCGGCGCTCTCATTTCTGCGGCGGCGGAGCTGGGGTGCATTGCCGCCGGAGGCAGTGAGGAGCAGCGCCGGAAGGTACGGGACTACGCCCAGGCCCTGGGCCGTGCTTTCCAGGTTCAGGACGATATTCTGGATGTGACCAGCACGGATGAAGAGCTGGGCAAGAATGTCGGCTCTGACCGTGCCAACGAAAAGACCACCTTCGTCACCGCCCTGGGCCTGGAAGGAAGCCGGGCGCTGGTGGAGGAGCTGACCCAGAAAGCGGTGGATACCCTGGCTGAGTTTGAGCAGGGAGAATTTCTCGTGTGGCTGGCCCAGTCACTGGCCAAGCGCACCAACTAACAGGACAGGATGAACCATAGCGGACTCCCTTTGGGAGAGAAAGCGGGGTAACAATGGATCATACTGGTTTTCTGGTGGGCAATCTCACCTTGGACCTTGCAATCTTTGCCTGGTTTGTGGCCCAGGTCATCAAAACACTGCTGCATTTTGTGGTCAACCGAAATCTGGACCTGAAGCGGATGGTAGGCAGCGGCGACATGCCCAGTTCCCATTCCGCCTTTGTCTGCGCTGCCACCATGTCCATCGGTCAGGTGTGCGGCTGGCGAGACCCGATGTTCTCCCTGTCGGCGGCCATGGCCCTGGTGGTCATGTACGATGCCTGCAATGTGCGCCGCTGCGCGGGGGAACAGGCCAAGGTGCTCAATTATATGATGGAGCATATGGATCAGATTCCGCCGGAGCTGAAGGAGAAAAAGCGGCTCAACGAAAATCTGGGGCACACACTGCCTCAGGTTATTGCCGGAGCGGTGCTGGGCAGTGTGATCGGTTTTGTGGGACCAATCATTTTATAAGGCACGCGTAAGCTGAATTGAGATGTGAGGGGTTATACCTTGACAAAGAGAGAAGAAAAGCAATCACGGCCCCTGCTGGAGGGGATGAGCGACCAGGAGGCCCGGCAGCTGTGCGCCAAGCTCCGCCAAGGTCTGGTGGAGAATGTGTCTCAGACGGGAGGGCATCTGGCCTCAAATCTGGGGGCAGTGGAGCTGACTGTGGCCATCCACCGGGTCTTTGATACCTCCCGGGATCGGCTGGTCTTTGACGTGGGGCACCAGTGCTATCCCCATAAAATGCTCACCGGCCGCTGGGAGCAGATGTCCACCATGCGCCAGTATGGCGGTCTGGCCGGTTTTCCAAAGCCCACGGAGAGTGTCCACGATGCGTTCATTGCCGGCCACGCCTCCAACTCTGTGGCCGTTGCCCTGGGTATGGCCCGGGCCCGACGGCTCACCGGCGAGGACTACAAGGTGATCGCCCTCATTGGCGATGGAGCGCTCACCGGCGGACTGGCCTACGAGGGGCTGTCCAATGCAGGGGAGTGCGGAGAGCAGCTGCTGGTAATTCTGAACGACAACGGCATGTCCATCACCCCCAACGTGGGCGGAGTGGCAGACCATCTGGCCCGGCAGCGCCTGCGCCCCCAGTATCGCGCTTTTAAGAAGCACTATCAGAATTTCATGGCGGCCACCGCTCCGGGGCGGGCCGCTTACAAGGTCATTCATAAGATCAAGCAGGCCCTGAAGCAGAGCTTACTGCCCTGCAGTATGTTTGAAAACATGGGCTTTCGCTATCTGGGTCCGGTGGATGGCCACAATCTCACGGAGCTGACGGACATTCTACGCTATGCCCGGGATCTGAACGAGCCCGCCCTGCTCCATGTCAAGACTGTAAAGGGAAAAGGCTTTCTGCCTGCTGAGGAAAATCCCGATGCGTTTCACGGGGTTTCTCCCTTTGATCCCATTACCGGAAAACCCAAAAAAGCGGGAAGCGAGAACTTCTCCTCCGTCTTTGGCAAAACAATCACTCGTTTAGCCGAAGAGGATGGCCGGGTG
>DBFWXD010000003.1:0-1713 GCA_048215895.1 Eubacteriales bacterium | reverse complement strand
GGTAGCACACAGAGTACCCACCAGGACAAACAGGCCCATGGACCGGCCAGCCAAAAGGAAGTCTTCAGAGCCTTTTACCCTGCGGGATGCATAAAGACCCACAGCAAGCACGACCGCCATATAGGCGATCAGGATTATCAGCATTGTGATTTGATTGGGTGTCATAGCGATTCTCTCCTTTTTTCAGTGCGTTTTTTACGCCAGGATCGTTATTTCGCCAGAGTCTCCGTCCATTTTCACTCTCTGCCCCTCGCAGAATTTGTCATAGGTCTGCTGATCCACCCGGATCAGCGGGATATCCATAATAATCGCATTAGACACCAGAACAGTACTTAGATCCAGCACAATGAATCCCGCAGGTTTGTTGTCAAACTTGGACATCTGATACAGGCCGTCCATCTGCACCACAGAGCTGCCCTTATCAATAGGAAACACGATGATTTTCTTTGCAATCACTTTGTCTGTCAGTGCATGATCCTGTTCAATGATGGTACCTTTCTCCGGGCTTACCATATAGAAATTGATCGGATCTTTTGACACCAGGATCTCGCCTTCAACAATGCCGCTGGCAATCGGCTCACCCTTCAGCAGTCTCTCATCCTTCATGATACGATCTCCCCCTTCAGCACAGATTGGATACAGGCGGGAATACTCTTGACAGTAAATGTCATGTTCCAGCGCTTAGTATAGTAGGCACATTTAGGCGATTCCGTCACGCCGCTCATCCCATACAGATGTGACCAGCATGGCTGATCCACACAACTGTTGATAACGATTTCTCCACCAGCTTTATGTATGATATCCAGGTAGCCCATCCGCTGCGCCAGCTCCTTGGTGGAGGTAGAGGTGAAGATATACAGCTGACCTGCCAGCTGCTGACCATCCAGCATCTTCGCGATGGAACCCACCTGGTTGATGGTCAAATGGGGGCAGCCCAAGATACAGAAGTCCGCTTTTCCAGTGCCGGCAGAGATCTCCGCTCTGGCCTGAGCCAAGTCTTCATTCGTGATGGTGACCACAGGGGGATCTTTCCGCCCTAAAAAGGCAGTGTGGACATCTGCCGCCTCCGGTGTTACGCCTACCACATGGAACATGGGGACGATCCCATGGATATTCAACTGAGTACCCAGGTCCATCAGTTGTTCCGACGTGGTCTGCTTGGACAAACCATTGAACACAGGGCAGTGGTATGCCTGGCCCATCTTTTTAGGCGTAATATAACCCAGCAGCTCATAATCGTATTCACTGTCCACATCGGCCTCTACCTGAATAAGGACATCGCCTGCCCGATTCTGCTCCAGCAGCAGTCCGTATTCGGGTGTGACACCGGTAATGGCCGCACACATAGCGCTCTGAGCAGCCTCACGATTTGTCCGGGCCCCCAGCACCGAGTTGACATATACTGCGCCGCCAGAAGCGGAGAAAGAACAGATTTCTCCAAAGCGGGGGACATTGTTTTCAAAAAACGGGGTGCAGTCAAAGGTGAGGATGGCGCCAAGCTTCCGATAAACATCGATCGTGCTCTTCAGTGTGCGCTCATTTTCCTCATCTAATTTCGAAATCGTCTTAAAATACTCATAGTCATAGGCGGGATTGACCGTGGGAGGCACCATACAATGTGCCTGCTCCTCCAACAGCTTCGAAACAAACCAGAGGTCACCCTCCTGGTTGCTTAGAGAGATATGCCCCCGGCTGATCGGTACCATACGCTCA
>DBFWXD010000299.1:0-1504 GCA_048215895.1 Eubacteriales bacterium | reverse complement strand
CTGATGTACCTGCGTAAAACGGCCAATCAAAAAAGCGAGCTATCCTTTGACGAGCCCCTGAACACCGACTGGGATGGCAATGAACTGCTGCTCAGCGACATTTTGGGGACAGACGAGGATCTGGTGGTCCAGCCCCTGGAGGCGGATGTGGACCGGCAGCTGCTCCATCAGGCTCTGGAGCGGCTGGAAGAGCGGGAGAAGCATATTATTACCCTGCGCTTTGGACTGGACGGGCGCAGGGAGTGCACCCAAAAGGAGGTAGCCGACCTTTTGGGAATCTCCCAGTCTTATATTTCCCGGCTGGAAAAGAGGATCATCGCCCGGCTGAAAAAAGAAATTCTGCGATTGATGTAGAAGCTATGGTCAAAGCGCAAAAAATATGGTATAGTTTCCCGGGTGTTTGGAGGGACACCCTGACAAGTGCCACAAGAGAGAGAAAGTGAGGAAGAAAAACTATGTATGACGCGTTTCTGAACCTGATCCTGGCGATCAGCGACGCCATGTACAGCTATATTCTGATCATCATGCTGCTAGGTGTGGGCCTGTATTTCACCCTGCGGGGCAAGCTGCTCCAGCTGCGGATGCTGCCGGAGTCCATCCGGGTCGTGGGAGAGAAGTCGAAGGATGAAAACTCTGTTTCTGCCTTCGAGGCCCTGATGGTGTCCACCGCCAGCCGTGTGGGTACCGGCAACATTGTGGGCGTGGCCAACGCCATTGCCGTGGGCGGCTACGGAGCGGTGTTCTGGATGTGGCTCATTGCCATTGTGGGCGGCGCCTCCGCGTTTGTGGAGAGTACCCTGGCTCAGATTTATAAAAAGAAGGACCCCAAGGGCGGCAGCTACGGCGGCCCCGCTTACTACATTGAGGCTGCCCTCCACAACCGTCTGCTGGGTGTCATCTTCGCGGTGGTTCTGATTGCCACCTACGCCGGAGGCTTTAATATGGTGGCCTCCTTCAATCTGCTGGACAGCTTTACCGGCTATGCTTTCTATGAGAAAGCGGGCTATGTGACCCTGGGCGGCAGCACGTATAGTGTGGTCACCCTGGTGGGCGGCGCGGTGCTGGCTCTGCTGGTGGCCGTTTGTGTGCTGGGCGGCGGCAAGCGCATCGTCAAGGTGACCGGCGTGCTGGTGCCGGTGATGGGCGTGCTGTATATTCTCATGGCTCTGGTGGTCATGGTGCTGAACCTGGACATGATCCCCGGCGTGCTGGCCCGGATCTTCCACGACGCCTTTGATTTCCAGGCCATCTTCGGCGGCGCGGTGGGCTTTGGCTCTTCCGCCATTATGCAGGGCATCAAGCGCGGCCTTTACTCCAACGAGGCCGGTGTGGGTTCCGCCCCCAACGCGGCGGCGGCGGCCAGTGTGTCCCACCCGGTCAAGCAGGGCCTGGTGCAGATGCTCTCTGTCTTCATCGACACCATTCTCATCTGCTCCGCCACTGCCCTTATGTGCCTCTGCTCCGGTGTGGAGCCCACCGCGGAGGCCGCCGGCGCCCCCTATGT
>DBFWXD010000298.1:0-9983 GCA_048215895.1 Eubacteriales bacterium | reverse complement strand
GTAGGTGGGCTCCCCGGCGATGTTCAGCAGCAGCGGGAAGGTGGCCGTGTAGCCCAGGTCCTGCACCACGCCCTGGGCGGAGGACATGGCGGCGTACTCGGTGGCGCCGGGGGCGTCGTAGAAGAAGGTCTCCTTGGTGCGCTGGTTGGAGAGCAGGAAGCCCAGGTTGGACTGGTCGGCGTTGGCGGAGGTGACGCCGGTATAGACGTACACGTCATCGTTGAGGGCGATGTAGTTATACCCCTCGGTGGTCACCGTCACGTCCCGCTGGCCCAGGATGGAGTTGATAAAGCCGTGGACCAGGGTGCCGTAGTAGTCGTACTGCTCCATGATAAGCTGGGGGGTGTAGACGTTGTCCACCCAGGTGGGCACGTCGGCAATGTCGTAGTAGGTGCTCTCGCCGGTGATGGCGTTGCACAGCACCGCGCCCTTGATGTCCTTGCCGCCGAAGAGACCGATGGTCTTCACCACCCGGGGGGCAATCCACCAGGGCTGGCCGTCCTCGTCAATTTCAAACTGGGGAGTGTCGAACATGAAGGTGGGGTACTGGAAGCGCAGGTGGCGCATGATGTTCCGGTTGAGGGGCTCGGAGAAGGAGTACTTCATGCCCTCGTTCAGGCGCACCACGCTGGCCTCCTGGGTGACCATGTCCACCAGCACATAGGCGGGCAGGCCCTCGCCCCGGTTAGTGAACCACTTGATGAGGTCGGCATAGGAGATGGGCGCCACCCGCACCGGGCGGCCCTGGTAGTTAATCTGGGTGGAGTCGTTGGAGTACTCAAACTGGCTGACCATGTCGCTGAGGGTACCCATCTGGCGGTCGCCCAGGTACTCGGCGCTGTCCCGGTCCAGGGTGGGGATCTTGTCAAAGGAAATCTGGCTGATGTCCTGGGCAAAGGTGCCCTTTTCCACCGTCAGCAGTTCCCGGTAGGCGCCCGCCCGGAAGATGGGCAGGGAGATGATCTGGCCCACCAGAGCCACCGCCACCACCAGGCCGAACAAAATGCCCACAGGCAGGCAGCTCTGCTTGACAAACTTCAGCCACTCCCGAATCTGGGCCTTGGGGGTACGCACCACGTTGTCCCCGGGCTTGGCCGACAGCAGGAAGATGGAGATGGTGTACACGATGCACAGCAGGGCCAGGAAGGTATAGAAGTCTGCCGACTGGGGGTTGAGGGCGGGCATGGACACATAGAAGTCTATAAATCCCACCGCCGCCGTGATGAGCAGACTGAGCAGAATCCTGCTCCCCTTTCCCATGGGTTTGCGGGCCTTGGAAGTATCTTTTTTCAACATAATTTCTCCTTCTTGCATGGGCGTTATTCCGCCATAAGGTTAGATATAGGATATACGCTTTCGGCAAAAAAAGCAATGAAGAACACATTAAAATTTCTGAAGATGGTTCTCCCCCTTGTCAAACGGAGAAAAATCAAATATAATGGCCCCACAGTAGTGCAAACTATGTAATGGAGGAAGAAACTATGGCTTTGGACATGAAGTATTTCCAGGAGATGGAGGCCAAAATCCCCCACGGCAAGGTCCGTACCCGCTTTGCCCCCTCTCCCACCGGTTATATGCACATCGGTAACCTGCGCACCGCCCTTTACACCTGGCTCATCGCCCGCAACGCCGGAGGCACCTTTATCCTGCGCATTGAGGACACCGACCAGACCCGTCAGGTCGAGGGCGCCACCGAGCTCATCTACAAGACTCTGGCGGAGTGCCGCCTCACCCACGACGAGGGCCCCGATGTGGGCGGCCCCGTGGCTCCCTACATCCAGACCGAGCGCCGGGACACCTATGGCAAGTACGCCCGGCTGCTGGTGGAAAAGGGCCACGCCTATTACTGCTTCTGCGAGAAGACCGAGAGCGAGGAGGACTCCGGTGACTTTAACCGCGCCGCCGATCCCTGCCGCGACCTGTCTCTGGAGGAGGCCCAGGCCCGTGTGGACGCCGGCGAGCCCTACGTCATCCGCCAGAAAATCCCCCAGGAGGGCACCACCACCTTCCACGACGCCATCTTCGGCGACATCACCGTGGAGAACAAGACCCTGGACGACCAGGTGCTGCTGAAGCGGGACGGCCTGCCCACCTATAACTTTGCCAACGTCATCGACGACCACCTGATGGGCATCACCCACGTGGTCCGGGGCAGCGAGTACCTGTCCTCCGCCCCCAAGTATAACCTCCTCTACGAGGGCTTTGGCTGGGAGATTCCCACCTACGTCCACTGCTCCCCCGTCATGCGCGACGCCAAGCACAAGATGTCCAAGCGCCACGGCGACCCCTCCTATGAGGATCTGCGCAATCAGGGCTTCCTCACCGAGGCCATTTTGAACTATGTGGCCCTGCTGGGCTGGTCCCCCCGGGGCGAGCTGGCCGAGCAGGAGGTGTTCTCCCTGGAGGAGCTGGCAAAGGCCTTCGACCTGGAGGGCATGTCCAAGTCCCCCGCCATCTTCGACATCGAGAAGCTGACCCACTTCAACGCCATGTACCTGCGCGCCATGTCCCCCGAGGACTTTGCCAAGGCCGCTGAGCCTTACATCCGCCAGGTTGTAAAGGACGAGAACCTGTCGGTCTCTGAGATTGCCGCTCTCCTCCAGGCCCGGTGCGAGCGCCTCACCGACATCCCTGAGAAGGTGGACTTCTTCGACCACCTGTCCGAGTACAGCGTGGACCTGTTCACCAACAAGAAGTCCAAGTGCACCCCCGAGGTGGCAAAGGACATGCTCTCCGCCGCCATCGGCATGCTGAGCAACATGGACCTGTGGACCCAGGACATGATCCACGACAGCCTCATGGGTCTGGCCGAGGGCCTGCAGGTGAAAAACGCTACCCTCATGTGGCCGGTGCGTATTGCCGTGGCCGGCAAGGCGGTAACTCCCGGCGGTGCCGTGGAGATCTGCCACATTCTGGGCCGTCAGGAGACCGTGCGCCGCCTGAAGCTGGGCCTGGAGAAGCTGGGCTAAACACGCAAAAAAATGGCATAGTCACTTGTTTGAAAAGAGCCGCCGGTTATCCCGGCGGCTCTTTGTTTTGGCCCTCCCCTGCAGTCTCCTCAAAAAAGAGGCAGAGCTCTTTTGCTCTGCCTCTTTTTTGAAGCGTTTATGCCAGAGCGATATCCAAAATCATCATCACCACAAACCCGAACATGACGCTCATAGTGCCGATGTTGGAGTGCTCGCCCAGATGGGCTTCGGGAATCAATTCCTCGGTGACCACATACATCATGGTCCCCGCGGCAAAGGAGAGAAGCCAGGGCATCACCGGAGCGATACTTCCGGCAAAGAGGACGACTAAAATGCCAAAAATAGGCTCCACCAGGCCGGACAGCGCTCCGTAGAGGAAGGAGCGGCCGGTGCTCATCCCCTCCTGCCGCAGGGGCAGAGAGATGGCCGCGCCCTCGGGGAAGTTCTGAAGGCCGATGCCGATGGCCAGGGCCATGGCGGCCCCCAGTCCCCCGCCGCTGTGCTGGGCGGCCAGGGCAAAGGACAGTCCCACCGCCATGCCCTCCGGGATGTTATGAAGGGTCACCGCCAGCACCAGAAGAGTGGTTCTTCGCCAGGAGGAGGGCAGGCCCTCCGGTGCGTCCGATTCCGGGTGGAGATGGGGCAGCAGGGAGTCCATCCCCCACAAAAAGAGCACGCCCAGCACAAAGCCCCCGGCGGTGGGCAGCCACGCTGGCAGCCCCGAGGCCTTGGCCTCCTCCATGGCGGGCAGCAGCAGGCTGAAGACCGACGCGGCCACCATCACACCCGCGGCAAAGCCCAGAAACAGGCGCTGGAGGTTGGGGGACGATTTCCCCCGGACAAACAGCACGGTGGCCGCCCCCAGGGCGGTCATCAAAAAGGTGATGCCCGTACCCACGGCGGCCCATAAAATGGGTTGGTTCATAGAGTTCCTTTCTTTAGGCGGTCATAGCCGCCGATAGACGTGAAAATCAAAGCCGATTTGTACCGTGAGGCGCTCCATCTGCTCCAGCCGCTCCACGCCCGCCTTGGGCGTCTTCCATGCGTAGGGGGTCATATGGAAGAGAGCCATGATGTCGTTGGAGTTTTCCAGCGTCACCTCATAGCGAACCTCCTTTACGCCCTCCCAGGCAAACCCTGTATAGTCTTCCCGCTTTACAGGGTTTTCATAGGGGTTCTCATAGAGGACCTCCTTCATCTCCCACAGGTGCCGCGGGGCGGGAACAGCGTAGAGGAAGTGTCCGCCGGGGCGCAGCACCCGGGCAAACTCCTCCACGGCCAGGGGCGAGAACACATTGACCAGCAGGTGGGCGCTTTGGTTCGGCAGAGGCAGGTGGTACACCGAGGCCACGGCGAACTCCCCCTCCTTCAGGCGCTTGGCCGCCCGCCGAAGGGCAAATTTGGAGATATCCACCCCGGCCATTCGGGGCTCTTTTCCCGCCTGGGACAGGGTCTCATAGAGCCCGGCGGTATAGTACCCCTCTCCGCAGCCGCTGTCCACCACCACGGGGGCGGACTCCTCCTTCACGCACGCCAGAGCCAGCTCGCACAGCGCCTGACGCAGGGGGGCGTAATATCCCTTGTCCAGAAAGGCCGACCGGGCGGCCACCATCTCCTTGTCGTCCCCGGGATTTTTGGAGTGCTTGCGGTTGGGGGGCAGAAGATGGACATAGCCCGCCGCCGAGCGGTCGAAGCTGTGGCGGTTGGGGCAGCAAAGCCCCGTATCCGTGCGCTCCAGCAAAGCGGCGCACAGGGGGCAGGAAAACAGGCTTTCCATGGTATTCACCTCGTTTTAATTATGAGGGAAAGCCATGGAAATGGCAAGAAAAAAAATCAGTCGGCCCTCTTCATCTTTGGAAATGGCCGTGGTACAATGGAAAAAACACATCCTTAAGGAGCTTTTCTATGAACAAGAGAAAATCCCCCGATCAAGTTGGGGCCATCATTGCGGAGCTCAAGCGCCTCTATCCCGACAGCATCTGCTCTCTGGAATATGAGAAGGACTATGAGCTTCTCTTCTCCGTGCGTCTGGCCGCCCAGTGCACCGACGAGCGGGTCAACCAGGTGACCCCCGCCCTCTTTGCCCGCTTCCCAACCCTGGAGGCCCTGGCCAATGCCGACATTTCCGAGGTGGAGCAGTACATCCACTCCACCGGCTTTTTCCGAGCCAAGGCCCGGGACATCGTCCTGGCCTCGCAAATGCTGCTGGCTGAATACGGCGGCAAGGTGCCCGACACCATGGAAGATCTGTTAAAGCTGCCCGGCGTGGGCCGGAAAACCGCCAACCTCATTCTGGGCGACGTGTACCACACCCCCGGCGTGGTGGTGGCCGACACCCACTGCATCCGCATCACCGGCCTTTTGGGCCTCACCGACGGCACCAAGGACCCCCAAAAGGTGGAGATGCAGCTGCGGGAGGTGCTTCCCCCCGAGGAGTCCAACGACTTCTGCCACCGCATGGTCCTTCACGGCCGGGCGGTGTGCATTGCCCGGCGGCCCCAGTGCCAAAGCTGCACCCTGCGGCCCTGGTGCGACCACTTCGCCAAAAACGGCGGCGAGCAGTAAAAACCAAATTTAAGGAGCGCGACCATTTTTGAAAACCCTCAACCGCTGGATCATCTACATCATCGGCATGCTGATTTTGGCCATGGGCCTGACCCTGAACACCAAGGCGGGGCTCGGGGTCTCCCCCATCATCTCCCTGTCCTACGCCGTGTCGGAGCTCTGGCACTTGAACTTCGGCGATATGACCTTCCTGCTCTACTCCATTTTCGTCATCGGAGAGCTCATTCTCCACCGGGGCAAGCGCCTGGTGAGCGACTTGTGTCAGCTGCCCCTCAGCCTTATCTTCAGCCGGGTGCTGAACCTCTACTCCGCCCTCATCCCCTATGATTCCTCCCAGGAGCCCTTCTGGAACAACTTTCTTCTGCTTCTGCTGGCCATTCTCCTCACCGGCATTGGCGCGGCGGTGACGGTAAACATGAAGCTGGTCCCCAACCCCGGCGACGGCATTGTGGCCGCCCTGGGTGAGACCATTGGCCGGGAGCAGGGCGTCGCCAAAAACATCTTTGACGTGTGCTGCGTAGCCTCCACCTGCCTGCTGGGCCTGATTGCCGCGGGCCGGGTCGTGGGAGTAGGCGTGGGCACCGTAGCCGCCATGATCCTGGTGGGACGGGTGATCTCCCTGGTCAACCACATTTCCCGGGAAAAAATGTGCCGGGCGGCGGGACTGCTGGAACCTGCTCAGTAAAACCAATTTCTGTAAAGTAATTTATCCTGACAGACTTTTTCTGGAGGGCGGCTCAATGCCGCCCTCTTTGCGTTTCTTAATTTTATCGAAAAACAATAAATTTATATTGACAATCGAGTGGTCCCGTGTTAGCATGAGGCCAACCGAAAGGGGGATTTTCCCATGGAAGAAACTTCTGTCCAGCGTCTGGCCCGGGTGCTGCGGGCGCTGGTACTCATTACCTTTGTCTGTAACCTGCTGGTCATGCCCCTGGTGCCGGGGCTGGCCATCCGCGCGGTAGGGGCAGGCACGGACCAGATTTTCCTGGTATTCCGGGCCATGTTCGGGCTGTCGGGGGGCTCCGCGCTGGAGTCTGTGTGGCAGTTTCTCACGGACGCTCTGTTTGGGGTATGGACCGACCGGCTCCTGAGCCTGGTCACGCTCTTTCTTTGGCTGTGCGGCATCTGTACCGCTGTCATCCTGTGGCAGGCAAAAAAGGTGCTGGACACCATTCTGGCCCAAACGCCCTTTCAGATGACCAATGCACGCGCCCTCCACCGGGCGGCGGTGTGCTGCTGGATCATCTCCGGGGCGGCGCTGGTGCGCCTGGTGCTGTGGCTGTGGGCCGACGGGACCCCCGCTCCCCTCTTTACCTACACTGCGCTGTTCATTCCCGCCTTCTTCATGGCCGGGCTCCTCTTCCAGGTGATGTCCGCCCTGTTTCGTCAGGCCTCTGAGCTGAAAGAGGACCAGGACCTGACCATTTAAGGGGGCGTTGGGATGAAAATTGTGGTCAATCTGGACGTGATGATGGCCAAGCGGAAGATGTCCCTGGGGGAACTGGCCCAGAAGGTGGACATCACCATGGCCAACCTGTCCATCCTGAAAAACAACAAGGCCCGGGCCATCCGCTTCTCCACCCTGGAGGCCATCTGCAAGACCCTGGACTGCCAGCCGGGGGACATTCTGGAGTTTGTCCCCGATGAAAAGGAGTAAACTATGGCGCTTTTATATCTGCCTCTCTACCTGGTTTTGATCGGCTTTTTATCGGTGGTTTTGTGGATTCCCGCCTTTTTCCTGGGGATTTTTCTGCTGGTGCGGGAAAAGTGTTCCCGCCTGGCTCTGGGGATCCTGTACGGCCTGTGGGCCCCGGCTCTGGCTCTGGTCCTGCTGCTGCCAAGGGCGGAGGAGGCCATGGGAATTAAGCTTCGGGACTGGCTTCACTCCATTCCCGTCTATCTCTGGGCCCTGCTCTCCATAGCCCTGCTTGTGGCCATCGCCTGGTACGCACTGAAGTTCTTTTCCAAGCAGTGGGTACACCTTTGTCTGAAGCTGGGCTGCGCTTTGACGGTGCTGGCGGTGCTCACCGTAGGCGTGTTCTACCTGGGGCTTACCGGAGCCCCCGAGGAGGAGGGCACCTGGCAGGGAGAGCAGGTGGTCATGCGGAAATTCACCTGGATGGAGACGACCTACTCCTACTACCGCTACAACGGCCCCTTCCTGCTGGGGGAGTATCTGGGCTGGTCTGAGGAGCCATGGTCGCTTCAGGAGTGACGAAATGAAAAAACGTACTTTTATCGCCCCAGTGCTGTGTACCCTGGCACTCTGTACAGGGCTTTTGGTTGCCGGACAGCGCAGCCCAAAATCTCTGGTAAAACAACAATTGGAAGCCGACCTGCCCCAGCTCACCCAGGCCGCCCAGGCCCTTCTGTCCGGCGAACCGGCCCAAATTCCCCAGGGCTGGACGGATGCAGAAGTTTTTGGAGACGTGGTCTGTTTTGATTACAGAGGGTGGGGCTTTGGCTCCTCCACCCGCTACTGGGGCGTCACCTATGTCCCCGGCGACTACCCCGTGGGCTTTCAGGGTACCGCCCTCGACGGAGCAGTCCCGTCTGGGGATGGCTGGCTCTGGACCGAACCACGGGGCGACAACCGCTGCTATGTACAGCGGCTGGCCCCCTGCTGGTATTACTACGACATGAAGTTTTAAGAGGCCTGTGTGCCCCGGAAAGGAACCTTATGAGACGTGTCATTGCTTTTCTGTCCGCCCTTTTGGCCCTGTCCGCCCTCTCCGGCTGCGCCTCCCCCGGCGTTGGGAACGCCGATGTGGTGGTGTGCAACGACAGCCCCCAGGTCATCTACACCGTCACCCTCTCCACGGAAATGCAGTCCGAGTCGGTATCCGCCGCCCGGGGGGTGGGGCTGCTGGAACGGGGCGACCAGTGCGGCTTTCAGCTGGAGGAAGGGTCCCGGGCCTTTACTCTGGAGCTGATGGACGAACATGGAGACCTGCTGGCCCGGTGCCGGGGCAGCTATGAAGGCAAGCGCCTCCTGCTCACCCTGGAAGAAAACGGCGGCGTGTCCGTCCGGGAGGAAGAAGCATAAAAGGCGGCGGGTTTGATCCCGCCGCCTTTTTCCTATATTTCGATTTCTCTATTCCGGTTGGCGCAGTAAAAAATTTGGATGCCTCCCGTCCGGTCCTTCTCCACCCGGGCCTCCACCTCATAGACCTGGCGGATAAGCTGGGGGGTGAGCACCTCTTCCGGTCTCCCCTGCCCCGCCACCCGGCCGTCCTTCATCACGTACAGCCGGTCACAGTACATGGCGGCCAGGTTCAGGTCGTGGAGGGCAGCCACCACCGTACAGGGCAGCCCCCGAAGAAGGTCCATAAGCTGGAGCTGAAACTTGATGTCCAGGTGATTGGTGGGCTCGTCCAGGATGAGGACGGGGGCCTGCTGGGCCAGGGCCCGGGCCAGAATGACCCGCTGGCGCTCCCCGCCCGACAGAGAGGAAAAGGGCCGCTGGGCCAGATTCTCCAGCCCCACCTGGGCCAGCGCCTGGGCGGCAATGGTCAGGTCCGCCCCGCTGTCCCGCTCCAGCAGCCGCTTGTGGGGGGAGCGGCCCATGAGCACCATCTCCTGAACGGTAAATTCAAAGGAGAGGTCGTTGTGCTGGGCCACCACCGCCATGCTCCGGGCAGACTGCTTCCGGGGCATGTTCTCCAGCTCTTGCCCGTCCAGCCAGACCGCCCCGCCGCTGGGCCGGAGCACCCGGTAGAGGCACTTCAGGAGGGTACTCTTGCCGCTGCCGTTGGGGCCGATGACCCCCACCAGTTCCCGGCCCTCCGCGCATAAGCTCACTCCTTTTAAAATAGGGCTTCCCCCTAACCGGGCTTCCAGGTTCTTTCCTTCCAGCTTCATCGCTCAGCCTCCAAATCCATAGGGCTTTCTGGCCATGAGCCAGAGAAATACCGGCGCGCCCAGCAGGGCGGTGAGAATTCCCACGGGGATCTCGTTGCCCGGCAGAATGGAGCGGCACAGCACATCCGCCCACAGGAGAAACACCCCGCCCCCCAGGGCGGACAGGGGGATGAGCCTGCGGTGGTCGCTGCCAAAGAGCAGCCGCAGCACATGGGGCACCACCAGCCCCACAAAGCCGATGATCCCCGCGTAGTAGACCCCAAAGCCCACCACTAGGGCGCAGATCAGCAGATAGACAATGCGCAGTCCATATAGGTCGGTGCCCAGGGTGAGGGCAGTCTCGTCCCCCAGGAGCATGAGATTCAGGTTTCGGCTCTGGCTCCAGAAAAACAGAGCAGAGAACCCCCAAACCAGGCACATCACCCCATTGCCCGGCCAGCTGGCGGCCCCCAGGCTGCCCATGGTCCAGCGGAGCACCTGGGCGGCGGCGTGGTCGGCGTCGGCCAGGTAAATGAGGAAATTGGACACCGCCGAACACACGGCGGACAGGGCCGCCCCGGACAGCAGCAGCCGCACCGAGCTGGC
>DBFWXD010000297.1:0-3888 GCA_048215895.1 Eubacteriales bacterium | reverse complement strand
GCTCTACCACTGCGGCGACTCCCTGTCCGGGGTCAACGGCGTGCTGCGGCCTGGGATCGTCCACCGCATCGACCGGGACACCTCGGGGCTGATCATCGCCGCCAAAAACGACCGCGCCCACCTGGCCCTGGCCGAGCAGCTCCAGGACCACTCCCTGGCCCGCACCTATGCGGCGGTGACGGTGGGCGGCCTCAAGGAGGACGAGGGCACCATAGACGCCCCCATCGGCCGCCACCCGGTGGACCGGAAGAGAATGGCCGTGGACTGGAAAAACGGCAAGCGGGCGGTGACCCACTACACCGTGCTGGGCCGCTACCCCGGCTACACCTATGTGGAGTGCCGCCTGGAGACCGGGCGTACCCACCAGATCCGTGTCCACATGGCCTCCATCGGCCACCCCCTCCTAGGGGATGTGGTTTACGGAAGCAAAAAGCCCTGGCCGGGCCTGGCTGGACAGTGTCTCCACGCCCGGAAGCTGCGCTTTGTCCACCCGTCCACCGGCAAGCTGGTGGAGGTGGAGTGCCCCCTGCCCGACTGGTTTGAGACCGTACTCAAACAGATTGACAAATAAGCCAAGGCCCGCTGTCCCGGATTGGGACAGCGGGCCTTTTCAGCGCACAATGATATTTTCCGAAATTTCACACAGGGCCTGGGCGGCCTCCATGTCAAAGCGGCCGCTGCGGGCCACGTCCCCCAGGGAGATGACCCCCACCAGCTTGCCGTTTTCCACCACGGGCAGACGGCGCACCTGGTGCAGGGACATAAGCCGTGTGGCCTCCCGGCAGTCATCCTGGGGGGAGACGGTGGTGCAGCTGCGGGTCATAATGTCCCGCACCGGAGTCTGGGCTGGGTCCTCCTCGGCGGCAATGCACCGCAGTACAATGTCCCGGTCGGTGACCACCCCCCGAAGCCGCCGGTCCTCCCCGCACACCGGGAGCGCGCCCACATTGTGCCGGCTGATGAGCCGGGCGGCCAGGGCCGCGGAGGAGCCCGGCTCGATGGTGATGACGCTAGGGTTCATCAAATCCTTTACCTGCATAACAAAACCGCCCTTTCGGTCAAACTTGGTTTAGTGCCAGTGTAACCGAAAGGACGGCAAATTATACCGGTTTATGCCCGGCCTAGCCAGGCGGTATATTCCTGGGCGGAGGATACCCGGCCCACGGCGGACAAAGAGGCCTCGGTCATCCGGAAGATGTCCCCGGCCAGGTCCCGGAGCTGCTCCCGGGTGACGGCGTCATAGAGCTCTACCAGCTCCTCCGTCTCCCGGATTTTGCCGTACAGCAGGGCGGAGCCACCCAGATGGCTCATGCGGGCCTGGACCGATTCGGTGCCCATGAGCAAATTGGCCTTGGCCTGCTCCCGCACCCGGTCCACCTCCTCCTGGGTGGGGCCGTGGTCGGCCAGGTCGGCCACCACGTTCCGGGCCAGCTCCAGGGCGGCGCGCTCCTGCTCCTGATTGAGCCCCACATAGACCCCCAGAAGGCCGGTGTCCTCGTGGTCAGCCACGTAGGAGTAGACGGTGTAGCAAAGCCCCCTCTGCTCCCGCAGCTGCTGGAAGAGCCGGGAGGAGCAGCCGCCTCCCAGCAGGGCGTTGAGCAGGGCCACCTGCTGGCGGCGCTCATCCCGGTAGTTGGGGGCGGGAAAGGCCAGAATCAGGTGGTTTTGCTCAATGGCCTTCTTTTTGGCGGTGACGGCGGGGCGGTAGGACACGGGGGTGATGTGGGAGGGCTCCCCCGGCTCCAGGGAGGACAGCAGGTCCGTGAGCTTGTGTACCTGACACTCCGTAAAGTTTCCGGCCAGGGAGACCACCAGATTGCCCGCGTGGTAGTGGCGCTTCTGCCACTGGGCCAGCCACTCCCCGGTCATATGGGTCAGAGTGGACTGGCGGCCCAGAATGGGACGGGCCAGCGCAGTGCCCTTGTAGACGGCGGCGGACAGCCGCTCCGCCACCAGATCTTCCGGGGTGTCCTCATACATATCAATTTCTTCCAAAATGACGCCCCGCTCCAAGTCCACATCCTCCTGGGCGAAGCGGGAGTGGAAGAGCATGTCGGAGAGAATGTCCAGCCCCCGGTCCAGATGGCTGCCCAGGGTGCGGGCATAGAAGCAGGTGTGCTCCTTGGTGGTGTAGGCGTTGACCTGGCCGCCGATGGCGTCCATGTCCCGGGCCAGCTGCCCGGCGGAGCGCCGGGCGGTGCCTTTGAAGAGCATGTGCTCGATAAAGTGGGCCGCACCGTTTTCAGAGGGCGTCTCGTGGCGGGAGCCCACTCCCACAAAGAAGCCCAAAGCGGCGGACTGGGCCTGGGGCAGGTGCTGGGTAAAAAGCCTGGCCCCGTTGGGCAAGTTGATTTGTTGGTACATAAGCACCTCCTGGATCACTGCATACGTTTGGGTGCAGTATAGCACAAAAAGCCCCCTGCGTCCATTGTGGAAAATTTTTGCCAAAAAGGTATAAGGGGCAAATGCCCTGTCCACAATAGGCTTCGGAGGTGGTTTTGTGAAAAACCAAGGCTTTATGAGAAAGCTGGGCGACTTCATGCTGGGAAAAGGGTTCTACATCGTCCTGTTCCTGTGCGTGGCCGCCATAGGGATTTCGGGCTACTACCTGATCCAGACCGTTGCCCTGGATACGGGCATCTCCGCCCAGGCGGGCGGGGACGCCTCGGTGACCATTCCCGACCAGAGTGTGCAGCGGCCGGTGACCCCGGAGGCGCCTTCTGTGGAGGACAAGCCCTCGGTCACCCAGGAGACGCAGAAGACGCAGCCCGTTCAGGAGGATGACCCGGAGCCCGTCAAGCAGACCCAGGAGGAGACGGCCGCACAACCCCAGGAGGAGAGCACGGTGTCCGATGTGTTCACCTGGCCGGTGAAGGGGGCGGTGCTGCGGGACTTCAGTGTGGAGACCCTCTCCCTGGACCCCACCATGGGGGACTGGCGCACCCACGCCGGGCTGGACATTGCCGCCGCCCAGGGGGTGCAGGTGCTGTCCATCAGCGCCGGGACGGTGGCCCAGGTCTATGACGACGACCGGATGGGCACCACCGTGGTGGTGGACCACGGCGGCGGCCTTCAGTCCTGGTACAGCAACCTCTCCACCGAGACCGCCGTGGCCGAGGGGGATACAGTGGAGATCGGTACCGTTCTGGGAACTGTGGGCGGAACCGCCATCGCCGAGGTGGGGGTGGAGCCCCATGTGCACCTGGAGACCGTCCTCAATGGGGTTCAGGTGGACCCCAAGGAATATCTGGACTGAAGCGCCAGAGGCAAAAAACCGCCCGGGGATTCCCCGGGCGGTTTTTTGATTGCATGGCAGGTTATTGCTCCAGAAGCGTGGCGCGGATATTTTTGGAAAAGGCCTCCAGCCGCTCCTCAATGCCCGGCAGGGCCATGGCCTCGCCGGGGGCGTTGGCCGTTTCGATGAGGGCAAAGCTCTGTGGCAGGTAGAAGGATTTGTTCATGTTCATGGCGGAGATGACCTGACGGGCCAGAATGTCCCCGCCGGAATAGCCGGATACCACCAGGGCGAAGACCGCCTTGTCGTAAAACCGGGTCTGACGGAACAGGGCGGTGAGGCGGTTAATGAAGGCGGTGAGGTTGGCGGAGAGGGCGTCGTTATAGTTGGGGCACAGCAGCACCAGGGCGTCCGCCTCCCGCACGGCGGGGTAGACCTCCTCCTGCATGACGCCGCCGTAGAAGCAGCCGCCCCGCTCGCCGAAGTGGAGGCACATGGTGTAGGGGCAGCCGGAGCAGTCGGACAGGGTGCCGTTGCGAAGGCCGATTTCCCGGATGTCACAGCAGTCCTCCAGGGAGCTGCGCACCCTGGCCCACAGGGCCATGGTGTTGGAGGTGTGGTGGCTGGAGGCGTGAAGGGCCAGCAGCTTGGGC
>DBFWXD010000296.1:0-6640 GCA_048215895.1 Eubacteriales bacterium | reverse complement strand
CATCTCCACGCCCTTCTTATAGGCCTCATCGGCGGTGGGCTGCTTCAGCGCCCGCTCCAGATTGTCATAGACCGGCAGGAACGCAATGGCGGTATCCGCCTTGGCGTCGTTCCACAGGGCCTCTTTCTCCTTGGCGGTACGCTTTCGGTAGTTATCATATTCAGCTGCCAGACGGAGGAACCGGTCCTCCTGCTGAGCCAGCTGCTTCTGGATGGAATCCTCCTCGGCCTTGGCCTCCTGCGCAGCCTGGGCTTCCTGCTGGGGCTGCTCGGTGGTTTCTGCCTGGGCGGCTTCGGTCTCAGCGGTCTCAGGCTGAACAGCTTCGGTTTCGGGCTGTTCCTGAGAGGGGATCTCGTTCTTTTTTTCCTTCTTACTCACGATGCTGTGCTCCTTCGCTGTTCCATATTTTTCGGATCACGCGGCTCAAGGTTCCTGCTTGTCTTCCTCATCTCCGGAGGGCAGCTCCTTGCCAAACATCCGGGTGAGGCTGTCGGCAAAATAAGAAAGCCGGGCCGTTACCTTGGCGTAATCCATTCGGGTGGGACCTACCACACCAATGATACCCTTCATATTATCTCCGATATCATAGCTGGCCATGACCACGCTGGTATCTTTCAGGGCGTCATTCACGTTTTCCGGTCCAATCAGAATGTTCATACTCTTCCCGTTGTTCAGGTTCATGGGAAGGCGGGAATTTTCATTTTCCTCACTGAGGTAGTTCATCAAGGGTTTGGCTTTATCAAGGCTGCGGTACTCCGGGTGCTCCAGCAGGTGGGTAATCCCTGCTGTGCGGACCTTCTGCCGGCCTTGATCCTCCAGCACCTCCATGGCAAATTCCACTACCAGGGAAATCAGCTCGAAGGCGGCCGGAGCGGTGTGGGCCTCCATTTTGTCCAGCGCCTCTTCCATCTCCTCCCGGGACAGGCCCACAAAGGAGGTGTTGAGCACCGCGGACAAAAGCTGGAGCTGGGTATCGGACAGCTGATCGGGAAGATGAATGAGCTTGTTCTTCACCACGCTGTTGTCCGTCATCACCACGGCGATAAAGGCGTTTTCCTCTACCATCAGCAGATCAAACCGCTTGACGGTGACCCGCTGCTTGGGCTGTGCCATCGTAAAGACGGGGTAGTCGCTGAGCTGGGAGAGCACCTTGCCCGCCCGGTCAATGACCCGGTCCAGTTCCTCCATCTTCAGGTTCAGCGCCTCATTGATGCGCTGGGTCTCCTGAATGGTCAGCTGCTGGCGGCCCATCAGCTCATTCACATACAGCCGGTAGCCCGCCGCGGAGGGAATCCGTCCCGCGGAGGTGTGGGGCTGCTCCAGCAGACCCAGCTCCGTGAGGTCGGCCATCTCATTACGGATGGTGGCGGTGGATACGTCCAGTCCCGCCAGCTCCGCCACTGCCTTGGAGCCAACCGGCTCGGCCGTGGCGATATAGGTCTCGACAATGGCGCGCAGGATACGCTTTTTCCGGTCTGTCAGTTCCAATCGTACCGCCACCTTTCTGTTTCTTCGATTTAGCACTCATATTCCCTGAGTGCTAAAGATAATGTACCACTCCCCCCGTGAATTGTCAATAGCCACTTTATGAATTTATTTTAAACAAATAGAAGGTGCATTTCTTTTGCACCGGAACCAAAACGGTGCTAAAAAATCACCGTCCGGAACCTCCGGACGGTGATTGAACATGCACGGTATAGGTCGGGACTTATCCCTGTGTCAGGTCGCGCACCCACTTGCCCGAGCGCAGACGCCACACGCCCAAGGTGAATTTCACCACCTGCTCCACGCCGAAGGCCAGGTACACCCAGAACACAGAGGTACGCAGCACCACGCCGCACAAAATCGCATAGGGGATGGCGCACACCCAGAGGGGCGATACGTCGATCAGGGTGGCCACTCTCACGTCGCCGCCGCCCCGGAGCACACCGATGATGTTGACGCTGTTGAAATTGCGCAGCGGCATCAGAAGGCCCATTACGGTAATCATCATGGCCGCCACTGAGCTGGCCCCCGGAGAGAGCTTGAACAGCGGGAACACCCATATGGGGGCCACTTCCCGGGCAAAGAACACCAGGAACGCACAAATTATTCCGCCGCACACCACTGCCAGGGTGTTCATGGCCAGGCCCACGTTTTTAATGTGTGCGGTTCTGCCCGCTCCAATCTCCCGGCCAATGATGATCGCGGCCGTAGACGCCAGGCCGAAGGAGAACACGGTACAGATTTTTTCCACATTGCCCGCCAGCGTGTAGGCAGCCAAAATCTCCGTGCTGCCCTCCATATGTCCCATGATGGTGGGGAAAATGGAGGTTCCCAGTCCCCACATGGTCTCATTGCACACCACCAGGCCACCATAGCGCAGAAAACGCTTGAGCATAGGCATGCCCGGCTGCAGCAAAAGTCTGCCCCGAATGCGGAAAAAGCGGTTGCGCACCATGTGGCTCACTACAATGGTCACTTCCAGGCCACGGGCAATGAGCGTCGCCAGAGCCGCGCCCCGCACGCCCATAGCCGGCGCGCCCAGGTTACCGAAAATGAACACCCAGTTCAAACAGGTATTGACCGTCATAGAGGCTGCCAGGATATACATGCCCAGCTGGGGCCGCTCCATGCTCCGGTAGGCGGCCACATACATCATAGTGAAGGCGTTGAGCACATAAGATATACCGGCAATGCTGCCGTACTGAGCGGCCAGCTCCACCACTTCCGGCTGGTTGCCGAAGAGACTGAGGAACTGTACCGGGCAGATCAGCAAAATGCCCGCAAAGATCGAGGAGACCAGCAGCACCACCCAGATGGCCACACCCATCACCCGGTTGATGGCCTCCATGTCCTGTTTGCCCCAGTATTGGCTGATCAGGACCGAGGAGCCGCTCTGGACACCGAAAATAAACAACTGCACCACAAACAGAGGAATATTGGCCAGCGTCACCGCCGCCATGGGGGCCTCTCCCAAAATTCCTACCATAAAGGTATCCGCCATACTCAGCGTGCTGGTAATCAGGTTTTGCAGCACAATGGGCGCTGCCAGCGCCACCACCTGGCGATAGAAGCCAGGCTTCTGCTTCATATAAGCGAGCACAAACATTCTCCTTTTCGTAAATTTTTAGGACATGGTGGGGAACAGCTCGTTTCTTGCCGCAGCCAGCGCCTGCACCAGCGCCTCCACGTCTTCCTCCCCGGTCTCTGCGGCAAAGCTAATGCGCAGCGCCCCGTCCAGTTCGGCCTTGGGCAGCTTCAGCGCCGCAAACACATGGCTGGGCTTTCCCTTGTGGCAGGCAGAACCGGAGGACAGGTAGACACCCCGGTCGCTGAGATAGCGCACCACCACTTCACTCTTATATCCCGGCATGGTCACCGGCAGAATGTGGGGAGCTCCCTGCTCCACCAGCACCTTCAGTCCGGGCACCTGGGCCGTCAGGCGGGCGGCAGTCTCTTCCCGCAGCGCTGCCATGTGCTTCAGGTCCGCCTCCATGCTCTCTCTGCCCAGCCGGGCCGCAGCTGCCAGGGCCGCAATCTGTCCGGTAGGCTCTGTACCCGAGCGCAGGCCGGACTCCTGCCCGCCGCCCCGGATCATAGGCGGGAGCTTCAATCCTTTTTTAATGTATAAAGCACCAATTCCCTTGGGGGCGTGAATTTTATGGCCGCTGATGGACAGCAGATCCACTCCCAGCTCCTTGGGCGTAAAGGGTACCTTTAAAAAGCCCTGCACCGCATCGCAGTGAAGCAGGGCGGGACAGCCGGATCTTTTGATGGCCCGGGCGGCCTCCTTCACCGGAAGAACCGTCCCCAGCTCATTGTTGACCAGCATCATGGACACCAGCACCGTATCTTCCCGCAGCGCCGCCTCCAGCTGGCTGGGATCAATCCGCCCCTGCTTGTCGGGAGCCAAGTAGGTAACCTCCCAACCCTGCCGTTCCAATTCCCGGCAGGGTTCCAGCACAGCGGCGTGCTCAATGGCCGTGGTAATGATGTGCTTGCCCTTTCTCCGGTTCAGCTCCACACCGGAACGGATGGCCCAGTTGTCGCTCTCCGTTCCACAGGAAGTGAAGTAAACTTCCTCCGGCTGGCAGCCCAGAGCCTGGGCCACATCCCGGCGGCAATCTTTTACCAAGGCGGCGGCCCTGCCCCCAAATTGATACACAGAAGACGGGTTTCCCCACTCCTGGGTCATGGCCTCCAGAGCGGCCTGCGCCGCCTCGGGCCGGACCTGTGTGGTAGCCGCATTATCGAAGTAATGAAACACGCTCATCCCTCCAAATACTCATCCGCGCGTAGTAGCCCTATTCTATTCTGCCGCGCCTGGAAAGTCAAGGAGAAGCGGCAGAAATAGACACATTCTGCCCCTGCCCCCTTGCAAATAAAAAGAGGGGTGTATATAATGAGATACAATGAAACTACCCTATCCAAGGAAGTGCTGTTCTATGGACCATTTATCCGGCATTTGCTATATTGTGGGGGCCATGTCTCTCACGCCCACTCTCCGTCCCTACCCCGCCCCCGGCGACTATGTGATTGCCGCTGACCGTGGGTTTGATTCTCTGCTGGCCTACGGCGTCATGCCCGATCTGGCCGTGGGAGATTTTGATTCTCTGGGTCACCGGCCCAACCACCCCAACGTCATCCAGCTTCCGGCTGAAAAGGACGACACCGATATGGTGTACGCCCTGCGCAAGGGCCTGGAAATGGGCTATCGCCGCTTTATTCTGCTGGGCGGTGTGGGCGGACGGCTGGAGCACACCCTGGGCAACCTTCAGCTGCTGGACTGGCTGACCATGCACGGGGCACAGGGATTCCTGGCGGGTGAAAAGACCATCGCCACCTGCGTGCGCGACGGCGCCACCCTCACCTTCCCCTCCACCATGTCCGGCTACCTGTCCGTCTTCTGCAACAGCGGAACCGCCCAGGGCGTCACTCTGTCCAACCTGAAGTACCCGTTGACGGACTATACCCTCACCGGTTCCTTCCCTCTGGGCGTGAGTAACCAGTTCCTGGACGCGCCCGCCCAGGTCTCTGTGCGTGAAGGCAGCCTGCTGCTCATCTGGGAGGATAAGGGCGATTTCTATTCTCTTATGCCAAAACTGTGGGTCAAATAAGCCTCCAAGGTCTTACCCCTTGCCTTTTTGGGTATCCTATGGTATAGTTGACCCCTAACGTCCCGGAGAGGAGGTGTCCGCCATGGGTGAGGCGGTCAAAGTCATCGCCAAAAACAGCAAAGCCTACCACGACTATTTTATCGAAGAAAAATACGAGGCCGGCATCGAATTGGCGGGCACGGAAGTCAAGTCCATCCGGCTTGGCAATGTGAATCTGAAAGATTCCTTCTGCATCATCAAAGAAGGCCAGCTGTCTGTTCTTGGGATGCATATCAGCCCCTATGAAAAGGGCAACATCTTTAATAAAGATCCCCGCCGTCCCCGGCGGCTGCTCATGCACAAGCGGGAAATCATGCGTCTGTTTGGCCGCATCAAGCAGGATGGATATTCTCTCATCCCGCTGACCGTCTATTTTAAAGGTCCCCGTGTCAAGCTGGAGCTGGGCCTTGCAAAGGGCAAAAAGCTCTATGACAAGCGGGAGTCCTCCGCCAAGCGGGACGCCAAGCGCGAGATTGACCGGGCCATGAAAACCCGGAACCGTTAATCAAACATAGGAAAGGATGATTCCAATGGCTCAGAATCCCATCGTCACCATTGAAATGGAAAACGGCGGCATCATCAAGGCCGAGCTCTACCCCGATGTGGCGCCCAACAGCGTCAACAACTTCATCAGCCTCATTCAGAAGGGCTTCTATGACGGGCTGATCTTCCACCGCTGCATCCCCGGCTTTATGATCCAGGGCGGCTGCCCCCAGGGCACCGGCATGGGCGGCCCCGGCTACTCCATCAAGGGTGAGTTCACCCAGAACGGCTTCCAGAACGACCTGCTCCACGACCGGGGCGTGCTGTCCATGGCCCGCGCCATGAACCCCAACTCCGCCGGCAGCCAGTTCTTCATCATGGTGGAGAAGGCCCCCCACCTGGACGGCCAGTATGCCGCCTTCGGCAAAGTCATTGAGGGCATGGACGTGGCCGACGCCATCGTCTCCGCCAAGACCGACTGGAACGACCGTCCCCGTGAGGAGCAGAAGATGAAGAAGGTCACCGTAGACACCTTCGGCGTGGACTATCCCGAACCTGAGAAGGTCTAATTTAATCATGGAATCTTCTCCTCCCCCACCGGGGAGGAGAAGTTCCCACTTTGTTCTCTCGCATCTGCGGCGCAGCCGCCAACCAAATTGAAGCCCAGCGCAGCGGGCGGGTTTGGAGCGGCGGACAAACGGAAGCCAGCGTAAACACATAAATGCTGGCGACACTCCGTTTCTCCCAAACCAAATCGAAGCCCAGCGCAGCGAGTTCGATTTGGAGAGGAGGAGCAGCGCAGTGAATGAGCGTTCGGCTTTTTGCCGGAAGCGAACGATACGAAGCTTGCTCCGACGACGAGGGGGCGTACCGGTTTCGACGGGGACATTGAAGTGGGAATAGCGGGCGGTGGCGCCTGGCCACCTTAAAACGGGCATTCTTTATAAATTAAAGAACAACGATAACTACGCTTACGCTGCCTGATTAACGGCGGCCGTCTGACCCGGAAGGACCACGAG
>DBFWXD010000295.1:0-6769 GCA_048215895.1 Eubacteriales bacterium | reverse complement strand
GGACAAGGGGGCGGGGGTGTGGTAAGATACCTGCGACGAGTTTGTACCATCTCGTCCAAGCACGAAGCGTCCGAGCCGTTGCGAGCAGCGAGCCTGGACCGAAGCGAAAACCAAAACCCAGTGCCGCCTGGGCGGAACGGTTTTGGTTTGAGTCGGAGGGAAGGGGAGCGTAGCGAGCAGGCGAGGCGTGACAGGGGAAGAACCCCGCGTGTTCGTTCGGCCCATGGGCCGTTCTCTAAACAAAAAATGGAGGTTTTTTTATGTCCAAAATGTCCCTTCGCAACCTGACCCTGGCCGCGGTGCTGGCGGCGGTGTACGCCGTGATGACCGTAGCCCTCCCCATTCCTCAGTATGGGGCCATCCAAATGCGCATTTCTGAGGCGATGACTGTGCTGCCCTTCCTGTTTCCTGCCGCCACCCCGGGGCTGTTTGTGGGCTGCTTCATTGCAAACCTGTTTTCCCCCTATCCCCTGGACATTCTGTGCGGCTCCCTGGCCACCCTGCTGGCCTGTATTGCCACCCAGCACATGCCCAACCGGTATCTGGCCTCCCTGCCCCCGGTCATTTTTAATATGATCATCGTGGGTGCGGAAATTGCCTGGTTTGAGACCGGCTTTGGCCCCGGCTTCTGGCCTGCCTATGCCTTTAACGCCGTCACCGTTGGTGTGGGTGAGTTGGCCGCCTGCTTTATCCTGGGCCAGCTGCTGCTGTCCGCCCTGCCCAGAGTGGAGTCCCTGCGCCCGTATATTCCTGAAAAACGCCTGAATGCGCTGGTAAAATAACGACATATGACCGCGTCCGGACCTTGAGCCGGACGCGTTTTTTTCTTCCTCTTGACAAAACAAAGGCGTTGGAGATAAAATGGTGACACCCCCCGGGGGTGGGGTATACTCCCCGGGAGGAAGAAAGACTGGTGAAGCATATGAAACAAAAATTCAACATTACAGGTATGACCTGTTCTGCCTGCTCCGCCCATGTGGAAAAAGCGGTCAACAAGCTGGAGGGCGTGGAGAAGGCGGAGGTCAACCTGCTGGCCAACTCCATGGTGGCTCAGTTTGACGAGAGCCGCCTGACGGTTCAGGACATCATCCAAGCAGTAGAGGATGCGGGCTATGGCGCTTCCCTCCCCCAGGAGAAGGGGACGGCCGCTGCCCCCAAAGAGCGGGGGAACGGAATGGAGGGGGAGCTTGCCGCCATGAAGCACCGGCTGGTTTGGTCCTTTGTGTTCCTGATCCCCCTCTTTTATATCTCCATGGGCCACATGCTGGGCGCGCCTCTGCCCTCCTTCCTCACGGGGATGGAAAACGCTCTGGCCTTTGGCTTGACCCAGCTTTTGCTCACACTGCCCATCCTTTATCTCAACGATAAGTATTATAAGGTGGGGTTTAAAACTCTCTGTCATGGGGCGCCCAACATGGATTCCCTCATTGCCGTGGGTTCGGCGGCGGCGGTGGTCTATGGCGTGTTTGCCATCTACCAGATGGGCTACGGCCTGGGCCATGGAGACATGGAGCTGGTGGAGCGGTATCACATGGATCTGTACTTCGAGTCCGCCGGAATGATCCTGACCCTCATTACCCTGGGCAAATTCCTGGAGACCCGGTCCAAGGGCAAGACCAGTGAGGCCATCACCCGTCTGATGGACCTGGCGCCCAAGACCGCCCATGTCCTGCGGGGCGGGGAGGAAGTGGAAATCCCGGTGGAAGAGGTCCGGGTGGGGGACAAGGTGGCCGTCCGGCCCGGACAGTCCATCCCGGTGGACGGGGTGATTGTGGAGGGGAACTCCGCTGTGGACGAGTCCGCCCTCACCGGCGAGTCCATCCCCGCGGACAAGGGCCCCGGGGACAAGGTGGCCGCCGCAACCCTCAACAAGTCCGGCTATTTTGTCTTTGAGGCCAGCCGGGTGGGAGAGGATACCACTCTGGCCCAGATGATCCGCCTGGTGGAGGAGGCCTCCGCCTCCAAGGCCCCTATCGCCAAGCTGGCCGACAAGGTGGCCGGAGTGTTCGTCCCGGTGGTGATGGCCATCGCGGCGGTGACCGCCCTTGTGTGGTTTGTGGTCAGCGGCTACGACGGGACGAAGGCTCTCACCGCCGGCGTGGCGGTGCTGGTGATTTCCTGCCCCTGTGCTCTGGGCCTGGCCACCCCGGTGGCCATTATGGTGGGAACCGGTAAGGGAGCGGAAAACGGCATTTTGATTAAGTCCGCCGAGGCCCTGGAGAAGCTCCACACCGTGGACACGGTGGTGCTGGATAAGACGGGCACCCTCACCCGGGGGGAGCCGGTGGTCACTGACATTCTGCCCGGAGAGGACATGGACGAAGAGGGACTGCTCACCCTGGCCGCCTGTCTGGAGGCCCCCTCGGAGCACCCTCTGGCCACTGCCATTGTGGCCGAGAGCAAAAAACGCAAGCTCCCCCAGGCCCGTGTGGAGGAGTTTTCCGCCGTACACGGCCGGGGCGTCCGGGCCAACCTGAAGGGTCGGAGCTTCCTGGGCGGAAACCGGGCTATGATGGAGGAGGCTGGCGTGGATTTGGGCGGCTTTGCCCAGAAGGCGGAGGAGCTGGCCGGGCAGGGTAAGACTCCCCTGTACTTTGCCGATGAAACCAAGGTGCTGGGCCTTGTGGCTGTGGCCGATACCCCCAAGCCCACCAGTGCTGCCGCCGTGGCGGCCTTCCGGAAGCTGGGGATGGATGTGGTGATGCTCACCGGGGACAACCAGCGCACCGCCGACGCCATTGGCAAAGAGCTGGGGGTCACCCAGGTGATGGCCCAGGTGCTCCCCCAGGACAAGGAGCGGAAGGTGCGGGAGCTTCAGGACCAGGGCAAGAAGGTGGCCATGGTGGGCGACGGCATCAACGACGCCCCGGCCCTGGCCCGGGCCGACGTGGGCCTGGCCATTGGAGCGGGTACCGACGTGGCCATGGAGAGCGCGGATATTGTGCTGATGAAGTCCGACCTTCTGGATGCGGCGGCGGCAGTGGAGCTCAGCCGGGCCACCATCCGCAACATCAAGGAGAACCTCTTCTGGGCCTTTTTCTACAACTCCCTTGGCATTCCTCTGGCCGCCGGGGTGTTTTATCACTGGACCCAGTGGCAGCTCAACCCCATGTTTGCCGCCGCCGCCATGAGCCTGAGCTCGGTGTGCGTGGTCAGCAACGCCCTGCGTCTGCGCTTTTTCAAAAGTAAATTCCGCAGTGAACAAGGGACAGCCCCCTGCGAAGGAAGCTGCCCCCTGGAAATAGAAGAAAACCATATGGACGAACCGAAAGGAGAACCTGTTATGAACAAGACCATGATTATTGAAGGTATGATGTGCACCCACTGCACCGGCCGGGTGGAGAAGGCCCTCAGCGCCATCGATGGAGTGGACCAGGTGGAGATGAGCCTGGAGGGCAAGTCTGCCACGCTTACCCTCTCCAAAGAGGTGGATAACCAGACGCTCACCGACGCGGTGACCGAGGCGGGCTATGAGGTGGTGTCCATCCAATGAAAGCCGATCACGCCCAAGTGACCCGCCTGCTCAAAACGGCCCGGGGCCAGATTGACGGCATTTTGAAAATGGTGGAGGAGGACCGGTACTGTCTGGATGTGTCCAACCAGCTGATGGCCACCCAGTCCATCCTGAAGAAAGCCAACCGCATGGTCCTCCGGGCCCACATGGACTGCTGTGTCCGGGAGGCGGCCGCCTCCGGCAGCCCGGAGGAGAAGCTGGAGGAGCTGAAGCTGCTGCTGGATAAGCTCACCGATTGACCCTCAGGCCAGAAAGAGCGACACGGCGCAGTAGACCAGCAGCAGGGCCAGAATGGTGTTGACCACCCGGGCGTGCCGGGAGAAGAGCGTCTGGAACACAGAGCCGAAGACGGTCCAGGCGATGGTAAAGACAAAGCCAATGAAGGACAGCAGCAGGTCGAAGACCAGCAAAGTCAGAGGCTGACCGCTGTATAAGGGCAGGATATAGGCCTCCATGGACATGATGCAATAGATGTAGATCTTGGGATTGATGAATTGCAGCAGCAGACCGGACAGAAAGCCGCTCTTGGAGTGGTCTTCCTCGATGAGACCGGAGGAGCGGAAGATCTCCCAGGCCAGATAGAGCATATAGCCTGCCCCCAGAATCAGCATAGGCGTTTTGATTTTGGGAATCAGGGTGGCCAGCAGGGAGCAGAAGAGAGTGCACAAAACCATCACCATGGTAAAGCCGGTTAAAATGCCCAGGTTAAAGGGGAGTGCCCCCCGGAACCCCTTCCGGACGCCGTTGGACATGGACATGATGTTGTTCGGACCGGGGGTGGCGGCGGTGATGACGGCGTAGGTCAGGAAAGAGAACCAAGGAAACATATTTGACAGCCCCCATTCACGATGATATGATATTGATATAAACGTGCAGTATCCTGGATTTCTATTATAGTATACTGCTGGTACAATATCTTGTCAATGGGTGAGCAAAATGGATGTGACAAGCGTAGTGGCCGCCAACGCAAAGGCCATTCGTGAGGAGAAAAAACTGACGTTGGATGCGGCTGCGGCGGCTACGGGAGTGTCCCGGAGTATGCTGGCTCAGATCGAGCGGGGGGAAGTTAATCCCACGATCTCGGTGCTGTGGAAGATGGCAAACGGCTATAAAGTATCCTTTACCTCCCTGGTGGAATGCCGGGGAGAGGAGGTACGCCTGATCCGGGCCGGGGAGGTAACGCCTCTGCTGGAGGACGAGGGCCGGTATGAAAATTACCCCATTTTCCCCTTTGACGAAGGGAATCTGTTTGAGACCTACCGCATTGTGATCAAGCCCGGAGGAACTTTGAACGCCCGTCCCCACCTGGCAGGAGCGGAAGAGTATATCACCGTCTTTGCCGGAGCGCTGGAGCTGCAAGTGGGGGAGGAACACTATGCCCTGGAGGAGGGGGATTCCATTCGCTTTCGCGCGGATGTCCCCCATTGCTATGGAAATCCCGGGCAGACCGTAACCCAGCTGAGCATGATCATCCATTACCAGCGGTAATGGTCGAAAAAACGGAATATTTTCCGCAAAACCAGTTGACATAGAACCATTTCATTACTATGATGAACCCAAACACACCCAAACACATTCCGGCAAAGCAGTGGGAATGTTGTTTGGGTGTTTGTGGCAGAAGAGGTGGCAGTATGGCGGGGGACATGGTACAGGGCGGATTGGCAAAGAGTCTGATTCGGTTCAGCATTCCGCTGGTGCTGGGCGGAGTGCTGCAGCAGATGTATGCCTGGGCCGATGCCTTCATTGTGGGTAATCTGGTGGGCGAAGGGGCGCTGGCGGCCATTGGTGCCACCACGGCGCTGAGCAATCTGTTTGTGATGGCCATTACCGGGCTGGCGCTGGGGGTCTCCCTTCTGGCTGCCCAGCTGTATGGCCGGGGGGCCGGTACAGAGATGGGGAAGCTGCTGGCGACCTTTACCCTGACCCTGGGTGGAGCATTTTTGGGGATAGCCGGAGTGGGGAGCCTGACGGCGGGGAAGCTGCTGATGCTGATCCATACTCCTGGTGACATTGCCGGCCAGGCGGAGGAATATTTACGGATTGTTCTGCTGGGGCTTCCCTTCGTGGCGGTCTACCAAGTGTATGCGGCGGTGCTGCGGGGGATGGGAGAGAGCAAAGCTCCCCTCTATGGCGTATTGGCGGCCGCCCTCATAAATGTGGGCCTGGATCTCATCTTGGTGGGCCCCTGCAAGATGGGCGTACGGGGGGCCGCAGTCGCTACGCTGGCCGCCCAGGGGATGATGGCGGCGTTTTTATGGTTTTATGCCGGCCGGTACAAAGGGCTTAGACTGCCACGATGGAAGCGGGGCGGATGGGTGGACGGTGCGCTGTTGAACACAGGAATTTGCCTGGGAGTACCCATCGCCGTCCAGTCCAGCATTACGTCCCTGGGAAGCGTGGTGCTGCAGAATTTTATGAATGGGTTTGGTTCAGCTACGGTGGCGGCCATCACCACGGCCTACCGTGTGGATACGGTGATCATGCTTCCGGTAACCAATTTGAGCGCGGGGATAGCGACGGCAACGGCGCAGAATCTGGGAGCGCGAAAGCTGGATCGGGCCCGCCGGGCCCTTCTGGTGGGCGGCGCGATGATGCTGGCCGTGACTGCCGCGCTGGCTGTGTTGGTAGCGGCTGTGGGCGGCAACCTCATTGCCATGTTTGGGGTAACCGAAGAGGCCACCGCCATTGGACGGACTTTTTTCCGAAGCATTTCCATGTTTTACCCGGTTTATGGACTTGCCATGTCCCTGCGGGGGTATTTGGAAGGTATGGGAGACGTCTTGTTTTCCAGTGCGGTGGGGGTGAGCGCGCTGGTTTTGCGCATTGTCCTGTCCTATACGCTGGCAGAGACGATGGGAAATCAGATTATCCCCTATGCAGAGGTGGCCTCCTGGTGTGCTATGCTGGTCCTGCTGGCTCTGCGCTTTGTCTGGAAGGAGTGCAGAAGAGGAGCAGAGCAGGCAAAAAAAGAGTAATTCATACATAAAAATCCCCCCTTTCCACACACTACCTGGGAAACGGGGGGATTTTTTTGAAGGGAAGCACGTGGCGCTATCTGCTGGCCGGGGCAGCGGCAGGGCTGTGCAATGGATTTTTCGGAGGAGGCGGCGGCTCCGTGCTGGTGCCCGCCCTGACCGGACTGTGCGGCTTGGAGCAGCGCCGGGCATTTGCCACCTCGGTGGCGGTGATTCTGCCCCTGTGCGCCCTGTCGGCGGGGATTTATCTGCTGCGGGGCGGCCTGGATCTGATGACGGC
>DBFWXD010000294.1:0-2014 GCA_048215895.1 Eubacteriales bacterium | reverse complement strand
CTCCTTGTCATACCCCTCTTTTTCCATGGCCGGCAAAAGCATACCGCCGATAGCGGCAGTATCGGCAACCGCAGAGCCGGACATTGTGGAAAAAAACACCGAGGCCACAATGTTGATCTGCGCCAGCGACCCCCGCATCCGGCCTACCAGCAGTTTGGCCAGGAGGATAATGTCATCCACCAGGCCCAGCCTGGTCATCAGTTCCCCTGCAAGCATAAACAGCGGGACCGCCAGCAGAGCAAAGCTGTTTACGCCCTGGTAGTACTGCTGAAAAATCAGCTCAAGCCCAATTTGCCCCCAGATTCCAGTGGTCAGGATCGCAGCCATGCCCACACCCAAAGCAATGGGCATACCGGAAAACATCAGCGCAAACAGCAGCAGGAACAAATAAACACCCATATTCATGCTACTACTTTGCCTCCTTTCCTTCCCGGCCGGTCAATCTGAGGATGTCGTGGCAAACCTGGCTGATCATGTGAATCACCATAAACACGCCGCCCAGCAGCACACCAGCAGCCGGCCAAATTAACTGGATGGGGACCGTTGTCCCCACAGAGTTCAGGTAATAGGGAATCAGGTCAATGCCAATCCGGGTAAACAGCACCAAAAACACCAGAGACAGCAAGTGGCCCACAATTTCCGCCACAGTATACGCCTTTCCTTTGAACAGGTTGATGATAAACTCAAATCGGACCAGGTTTTTGTTATGCAGTGCCACACTTCCGCCGATAAATGTGCACCAGATCAGCAGATAGCGGCTTACCTCCTCCGGCCACACAAAAGCCTGCGGCAGCAGCGCCCGGGAAAAAACGCCGATAGCCATGCTCAGCAGAATACCCGTGCCGCCTACCAAAACAATGACCTTTCCCATCTTAGCGCACAAAGTGCTGATCCAGTCAATCCACACCGTTATCCTTGTCATATAATCGCTCCTTTGGAAAGGGTGCCGCTTGTTTAGGCAAAGCTCTGCACGTATTCAATAAAATCATAAGAGATGGGCTTGCCCTCACCGACAAACTCGTCCCAAATGGCCTCGGACGCCTCGGTCCAAAGCGCCATCTCCTCGTCAGTCAGCTCCACGATGGTAACTCCCTGCTCTTTCAGCTTTTCATAGGACTCCGCGTTAGCCTCAACAAAAGCCTTGTCCTTCCACACTTCGCATTCGAGTGCACATTCCTGTACAATCTGGAACAGCTCACTGTCCAAACCACCCAGCTTTTCAATAGCCTTCGGCCCAATAAATTTGGCAGAAACCACCCAGGACTGATTAATGGGAGTAATATAGTTCAAAATTTCACCAAAGCTATTAATTTCCAGAGTCTGCACCTGATTATAGGTTGTCTCAACAAGATTCTGCTGCATTGCGGTATAGACTTCGCCCCAGTCCAGAGAGGTAGAGGACGCTCCCCAGTTGTTAAACAGCGCCAGCTCAATTTCCGAACCGGTAGAACGAACCTTTACACCATTCATATCAGCCGGGACACGGATTTCTTTCTTGGTGGAACCAATTGCACGGGGTTCCCCTGCATCCACATCGAACATCAGCGCAATCCCTCCGGTATCTTCCAGGATCTGCGCATTTACCTCATCCCGGTATTCACTGGTGAACAGTTTACGTACCTGCTCCACAGAACTAAGCACACCGGGCAGGTCTACCCATTCAAGAGCATCGGAAAACTGCACAAAATTTCCGTTGGAACACTTAGCAATATCAACCGTGCCCGCAATGGCAGCCTCGGTAATCGCCTTATCGCCGCCCAACTGGCTGGCCGGATAATACTCCACAACCACACGGCCATCCGTGCGCTCCTCCACCAGATCACAGAACATCTGACCGCCCTGACCAGCCACAGAATCTGCACTGTCTGTATCAGCAAAACGGAGGACAATAGGTTCGTCCGAGGCCGGCTGCCCGGACTCTCCGGCGGGTTGCTGATTTTGACCAGAAGTATTTCCGCATGCAGTCAAGCCAAGTGTCATTGCAAGCGCAAGGGTAATAGCAGTCAGTCTCTTT
>DBFWXD010000293.1:0-2446 GCA_048215895.1 Eubacteriales bacterium | reverse complement strand
GTCATTGAGTGGCTGCCCATGGACCGCATAATGATCGAGACCGACTCCCCCTACCTCACCCCCGAGCCCTTCCGTGGAAAGCGCAACGACTCGGGCAAGGTTCACCTGGTGGCGGAGAAGATCGCCCAGGTGAAGGGCATGGAGGCCGAGGAGGTTGCCCGGATTACCCTGGAAAACGGCAAGCGGTTTTTTAATATTTAAGGAGGCGTGAAGGTTATGACCATCACCTATGAATATGAGGGCGCACTGTACGTGAACCTCACCAACAAGTGTAACTGCAACTGCGAGTTCTGCCTGCGCCACGGCAAGGCCCAGGGCTCCATCTATACCGAGGACTCCCTGTGGCTGGAGCGGGAACCCACCCGGGAGGAGGCCCTGGGCAGCTTTCTCAGCCGAGACATTCCCTCCTACCGTGAGATTGTCTTCTGCGGCTATGGCGAGCCCACCTACCGGCTGAATGACCTGCTGTGGCTGGTGGACGAACTGAAGGTTCTCTATGGAGAAAAGCTCCCCCCGGTGCGCATCAACACCAACGGCCACGCCAACCTCATCAACGGCCGGGATGTATGCCCCGATCTGAAGGGCCGCATCGACACCCTGTCCATCTCCCTCAACTCGGACAATGCCAAGGACTACGACGCTCTGTGCCACCCTGTTCAGGGGGAGGCGGCCTATCAGGCCATGCTGGACTTTGCCGATGAGGCCAAGCACTACGTCCCCCACGTGGTTATGACCATTGTGGATAAGGACAAGACCCCGGAGGAGATCGAACACTGCAAGAAGATTGCCGCCGACCTGGGCGTACACCTGCGCATCCGCAGCTTCATCGATTCCTGATCGCTGAACTACAAAAAAGCGCCGCTGGACCTAACTGGTCCAGCGGCGCTTTTTTATGATTGTTTACAGCTCCTGATAGAGCTCGATGATGGCTCCGTCCTTCCACACAAAGGCCAGCTTGGCGCTGTCGCCCATGGACATGGGGCCGCAGATGACGCTGTCCGCGTCGGCAATGTAGTGGTCCAGGTCGTCTACCTTATAGGCCACATGGGGATTGCGGTGCAGCACCTCAGGGAAAATCGTACCTTCCTCAAACTTCAGGTACTCGATCTTGAAATCATAGTCGTCTACCTTGCTCACCCAGAACTTGCCGCCCTCGTTGTAGGTCATGTTGGGCTTGCGGTTGGTGATGGGAATACCAATGTGCATATACTCAGCGGACATAATGTTTCCTCCTGTTTTTCATTGATTAACTGTTTTTGACGCTCTCATAGACCTCAAAGGCCTGCTTGGGGGTGTACCCCTCGTGGACCACCTTGCCGATGGCCTGGGCCATGCCGGCGGGGCAGTCGGACTGGAAGATGTTCCGGCCCATGTCCACGCCGTGGGCGCCCTCCTGAATGGCCCGGTAGGCCATGTCCAGGGCCTCCAGCTCCGGAAGCTTCTTGCCCCCGGCGATGACGATGGGCACTGGGCAGGCGGCAGCCACCCGCTCAAAGCCCTCGCAGTAGTAGCTCTTCACCACGTTGGCTCCGTTCTCCGCCAGCACTCGGGTGGCCAGCAGGAAGAACTTCTCCGTGCGCTCCATCTCCTTGCCCACGGCCACCACACCCAGGGTGGGGATGCCGTAGCGGGCGCCCTCGTCGGCCGTGCGGCACAGAAGCTCCAGGGAGCGGGACTCGCCCGCCGAGCCGATGAAGGTCTGCACCGCCACACAGTCGGCGTTCATGCGGATGGCGTTTTCCATGTCGCAGGCAATGCCGCCGCCGTTTGACATGTCGTCAAAGAGGACGGTGGAGTCATAGGTTACCCGCACGCACTTGGCCACCCGGTCGGCTGGGGAAATGCAGGAGCGGATGATGCCCTTGGTGCCCATGAGCACATTCACATAGGGGATGAGGGGCGGAATCACCAGGTCGATACGCTCCAGCCCGGCGGTGGGGCCCATAATGTACCCGTGGTCAAAGGCCAGCATGACGGTGTTGCCCGACTTGGGGTCAAACATCCGGCCCAGGCGGTTCTGAAGGCCCCAGTCACAGTGGCCCGCACCCTTGACGTAAAAGCCATCCTGGGCCTGGGGAATGTCCAGGTGGTAGTCGTGGGCGGCCTTGTTTCCAACATTATCTGCCATGGCTTACTCCTTGCTGTACGCGGGGGTGTGGCAGGGGGTGTTCCACAGGCGGAGGGTCTCATCGTCCCACTTGGCGATGTTCATCTGGAAGCCGGCAGCCTCCTGAACGGTGAGGATCTCGCCCACCATGCTGGCCACCACGTTGACGCCCTTGGCCTTCAGGAACTCCACGGTGTCCTTGAAGAGGATGAGCATCTCCATCATGGTGGTGGCGCCGCAGCCGTTGATCATCACGAAGGCCTTGTCGCCCGCCTTCAGCTCCAGCTTCTTGGACAGGGCCTCGGCCACAGTGGCCACGGTATCCTTGGAGGACATCAT
>DBFWXD010000292.1:0-1981 GCA_048215895.1 Eubacteriales bacterium | reverse complement strand
TTATGTGGCTGCTGTCTTTTCAAAATCTTTCGGGCGGCTTTTTTGATGTTATGGCACACGCCGAGAACAGCGATGCAGAATAGCAAAGCCGCTAATCCATATCCAAACGACTGCATTGCCGTGTTCATATTCACGCCTCTTTTCTGACCGCTGCCGCCAATGAACTCAACCGAATAGTCCTCTTTTTTTATACGGCTCTTTCTGGATCGCTCCGACCTCATACCCCGTGCCGCGAATGGCGTTCATGAGCACCTCCGTGTCCAGCTCTGTTTCAGAGAGGATCACGGTCTGGTTTTTGCTCCGGGAAGAACTCACCTTTTTGACCGGGCAGGCTTTGCGCACAGCGTCATTGACATGGGCCTCGCACATCCCGCACATCATTCCATTGACTTCCACTGTGTACTTCCACATGTTCTCTCACTCCTTCTTGACTTTTGGATCATCGAGCTGCGCGGACCGGAAGGTGGTCTGCCGTGCCGCGGTCCGTTCATCGGGGATCTTCCTGGCCATCAGACAGCACAGCGGCGCCAACGAACTTCCGAGAAGTGGATGGCGAACGATGGAATAGCCGCGCTCGGACAGGTATGCCATCAGCTCCCCGGCAGTCCAGACATGATACACCCGAAAGCCTGAAAGCCCCATGAACCAGAGCCGGAGTCTGGCGCTTCGGCTTTTGCCCCAGACAAAGGTGGGGGCGAACAGCCATCCTCCCGGCTTCAGAACCCGCCAGGCTTCCGCCAGAGCTTTTTCCGGGTGAGGCATGACATGGAGGGCGTTGGAGATCACGACTGCATCGAAGCTCTCCGGGCCGTAGGGCAGCTTGGTAGCGTCCTGGACGGAGAAATGGAGCCGGGACGAATGCACCTGCTTTTTGGCCTGATGGATCATTTCAGCTGAAAAGTCGGTTGCCTCCCAGCTCCGGACACATGGAGACAGCGGCACGGACAGCTGGCCTGTTCCGCAGGCCAACTCCAGCACATCCATGTCCCGTTTCAGAAAAGGGCGCATTGCTTTGCAGATCTGCTGATAGGTTGCCTGGGAGCGGCGCATGAAACCGGAGTAATGCCGTGAAAACCGCTCCCAAAACTGCTTGTTGTCATCCATACAGTATGGTCACCTCAATGATGGTTAGTTCCTGCTAACTACATCATACTCTTTGTCGCATGAAATTGCAAGATGCCACTATATTGGATTTGTATGCCCCCCGGGATCAATCAAGGGAAGAAGCTGGAACGAAGAATGACCGGGACACGCATCCCGGTCATTCTTTTCTTTCGCGCCTCTGCCTTTACCGGCACCAACTGGTGGGATTGGAGCGGGCGGTGATGAAGCGGCGATAAATGCCCTCCTCCTCCATAAGTGTGTCGTGGGCGCCGGCCTGAACGATGCGCCCCTGGTCGATAACCAGGATCTCATCGGCGTGACGAATGGTATTGAGCCGGTGGGCAATGACCAGCAGGGTCTTGCCCCGGCACAGTTGGGTGATGGCCTCCTGGATGTAGCTCTCATTGTCGGCGTCCACGCTGGCAGTGGCCTCATCCAGAATGACGATGGGAGCATCCTTCAGAATGCAGCGAGCAATGGAGATTCGCTGTCGCTCTCCGCCGGATAGGCTGGCTCCACCTTCGCCGATGACCGTGTCAAAGCCGTCGGGCAGCTCCATGATGAAGTCATAGCATCGGGCTTTTCTGGCCGCCTCATAAACCTCCTCCCGTGTGGCGTCCGTCCGCCCCATGGCGATGTTGTTATAGACGGTATCCTGGAATAAGTAGACCCGCTGGAACACCATAGAGATCTGATCCATCAGATCAGAAAGAGGAATATCGCGGATATCCCTGCCCCGCACTAAGATTTGGCCCTGTTTGACATCCCAAAACCGGGAGAGCAGGTTGGCTACCGTACTTTTACCGCCGCCAGAGGGCCCCACCAGGGCCAGCATCCGGTTTTTCTCCAGTGTGAAAGAGACATCATGCAGTACCTC
>DBFWXD010000291.1:0-3402 GCA_048215895.1 Eubacteriales bacterium | reverse complement strand
GAAAATTGCAAAAATCGGTTGACAAAACTGTTGCATCTGAGTATAATATCTCATGTCGCCACGCTTCGGTAGGGAAGCGGCGGTCGATATCCGGGTGTAGCGCAGTTTTGGTAGCGCGCTTGAATGGGGTTCAAGAGGCCGTGAGTTCGATTCTCGCCACTCGGACCATAAATCCAACGATTTCACGTTAGAAATCGTTGGATTTTTTTGTTTATAGGCTGGCCTCATTTGGTTTCGACCACAATTTTGACCACAATGCCAAAGATTTTATCTGGTCTAATTAGTGTCGTTCCGTCCAATTTTCAGGCCGAAAATGCCTCGCTGAACAACTGGATCGCACTCTGCCGAATGGATTCCTGAACATGGAGATAATGCTCAGTCATTTCGGTATCGGCATGGCCTACGATGCTCTGGATGGTCTGGATGTCCACGCCCAACGCCTGCATCTGCGACACATAGGTGTGGCGGCAGCTGTGCGGTGTGAGCAAGCGGACATCGCCCGCTTCTTCCAGAGATTTGCGGAACACATCTCGGAAATGGGTGGGGTTGCAGGGCAAGCCGGTCTTGGGGCTTTCCCAGATGAACTGGTCGGTGGTATCCCGCAGCTTGATGGCACACGGGCGAACATTCAGCGGCACCGGAATATCCCGGATACTGTCTTTGGATTTCGGACTGCCGATGCTGACTGTACCTTTTACGACCTTTACTGCCTGCCGGATGTGAATGACAGAGCCATCTTCTTCAATAAACTGCGGCTCCAAAGCCAGAAGTTCCTGCATTCTCATTCCAGTGCCGAGCAAAAGCCGGATGCTCAAGCCCATGCGGTCATCGGGGAGAACTTTCATTAAGTGAGCGACTTCCGCTGTGGTAAAGGCTTCCTTGCGTTTTGCGGTGCCGGATGCCCGCATCTTTTCAGCAAGCCGGACCGGGTTGCGGCGCACAAGGTCATTGGCTTCTGCCTTTTGAAAGATCTGGTAGAGCATCCCTCGTGCCTTGCTGATGTAAGAATCCGAGCGGCCATCACGCCGCATCCCTTTCAGAAAGTTTTCAATGTCGATGGGGCGTATGACGGTCAAGGGGCGATGATAAAATCCCTCTTTGAGCATTTTCAGGCAGTATTTATAGCTTTCCTGTGTCGTGGGAGCGATATTATCCCTGTGACCCTCGAACCATGTATCGGCCCAATCTTCAAAGTACAGGATCGTGTCCAGCTGGATACCGCTGATAAGCGCATCCTGATACTCTTTCAGTTTGAGCTTGACCTCCTTCTGGGTCTTGCCATAGAAGGTCTTGAAGCGCGGCGAACCATCTTTCTGGTAGCCGTCCATCATACGTAATTCCCAGCGACCATCGCTGCGGTGGCGAAGCGTACCCTCGCCGTGTGAACGTTTGCTTGGCATATTGCCTCCTTCCTGATGTCAAGTCGTTTCGGGAATAGTATAGAAAAAGAAACCTCTTGAATCAAGGATGTCAAATCAGCCATTTACGCTGTCCGTGATCCACTGAAGAAAACGGTCTTTGGGTACGACCATCCGCTTACCGATGTGGAGCGTGGGAAAGCCGTCCGAACGGAGCAGGATGTAAGCGTTGGCGCGGGAGATGCCCAGCGCAGCAGCGACATGATCGGCTGTCAGGGTGATGGGAAGCTGCTCATACGAAGTGAACTGAGAGCGCATAGAATACCTCTTTTCTCTATATGTTGTGTTAAGCGAATACAGGAACACTATATATTGCACTTTGATATGTAACAAGGGGCATCTGCGGTTTGCGGATGCCCCTTGTGTATATGGGAGGAATGCCTGTGAATGTCAGAATTTCATCGGCAGCGCGTCTTTTCTGCACTTGCCGTTGTAGGCGGTGTAAATGGGAAAAACATATTTCTTCCATCCGCGCAGCTTTGCGGGGTCGTCCTGCCCGATGCGGTAAATATCGACCGGGTGGATGTTGCGCAGCGCACGGAGCAGCCGTTCTTCACTGAACTCGCCGTGGTACAGCTCCACAAAGTGCATCATGCCTTTCAGAACAGATGCCCGGAACGAATCGGGCTTGCCCTCCCATGCTGCCACGATCAGCCGCATCGTTTCACAGTAGAGCGGTTCGCCCATCTGCTTGTAGAGCCGGAAAGCCGTACCAACGCAGCCGATGCGGTAATCAGTCAGCTGCTGGCTGTCATAATTGAGACTCAACCCCACCCGGTTGGTGGCTGCGAGGAAAGCCTTGGAAATAGCATCGCCGCCTACGACCTTGGCGCGGAGCTTGATGCCAGCAGTCAGCGGAGCGGAAAAGCCGTTCTGTTCGGCAAAGAGCAGGGCTTCCTGCTCCACGGTCATGCCCGTGTACACCTTGCAGAGAATCGGCAGATCTTTGCCGCCGTTGCGGAGGATGCGCCCCTCGATGGTGTGCTGCCCATCCGTTACGATGAACTGACCGTTGCGGAAACTGACCTTCGGCTCATTTGCCACATATTCGTTGAAGTGGGCGGCAATCAGTTCCACACGCTTGCGCTCCACACCGCGCTGATACAGTTCGCGGGGGTAGACCAGCTTGCTGCTGTGGATGACCATGAGCTGGTACGGCGGGTTGACATGGATGAAGGGATTGGTGTTGTCTTTCAGGCGCATCGCATTTCCTCCTTGATCCTCCAGATGTACGTTTCGGCTTCTTTCAGGATTTCAGCAACCTGCTGCTTACGCTTTGGGATGGTGAGCAGACTGGGGTTAAATGTGAAGCTGTATTCCAGCCGCTGGATCATTGCGTGTACCGCAGCTTCCAGTTCGGTGTACAGCATCATGTCCTCGACACTCCCAGCATCCTCAAAGGATGATTTGATGGGCGTGTAAGGATAGATGGGCGGCTTGCCGTCAACCACCTCCGGCGGTGCGTAAGCCGCCGTAGAGCGGATGATGGGTGGAAGCCGCTGAATACTCCCCATCGGGTTCAGGGCAAGACTGGCACGGACAGCATCATCCACCCGGCTCATTTCTTCCGGTGTGAGGTGTCCGAGGAATTTCAGCACCCTGCTCTTGTCTACGGTAAAAATCTGCTCTGCCTGAACGATGGATGGTACGGAGAGAAACTCGTTCACCAGCAGGCAGTGGGTCGGCTGGGTATACTTTTTTGCCGCCTTGCTTGTCAATGTGGCCACGATCAGCGTGGGCGAGTAAAAATTTCCCACATCGTTCTGGAGAACGACTGCGGGACGATTCCCGCTTTGCTCTGAACCGATGGCGTTGTCGAAACGGGTGAAGAAAATGTCTCCACGCTGGAATTTCCAGTTTTGAATCAAAAGCTGCCCTCCTTTTACAATATGTACACCGCCCGCTGCACCTCCTTGGCAGTGTGCGGTGTGTTTGTTCAGCGGTTCATCACAACGTAGTCATGACCGCGCCGGGTCTGGCAGAC
>DBFWXD010000290.1:0-1962 GCA_048215895.1 Eubacteriales bacterium | reverse complement strand
ACCGCCGGGCTGTTGCCCAGCAGGTCACCCAGAGCAGCATAGGTCGGTGTCGGCAGCAAAGTCAGCATCATGAAAAAGCATAGAAGCAGGGCTGACAGTCGTTTCCGCATGATTTCTCCTCCTCGTTTGTCGCATAACGTTAGGCGTACTCGTTCCAACACACAGGAACTTCCGCCGTTCCCTTACGATCTCATAGCATTTGCCCTTTTGCATTTTGCCTCCCTTCGTTGGATTACAGAAAAATACAGATATTGGAAAAATGAGGCATTTTCCAGTTGATTCTCTGCTTTTCCATATATTTTGCTGTTTAGCGCGGTAGACTGGTTTGAGTTCATTTTATCATAAAAAAATAGGCCGTACTATTAGCCGTTTTGGGGGGTAAAATGGCTCACGCCCATGGCAGATTGCCATGGGCGTGAGGTTATTGCAGCATGAATTTTCGTAGTTCGTGGCGCTGAGAAATCCCTAATTTTCTCATGGCATTGGACAAATGTCGCTTGACCGTGGCCAGAGAAATATGTAGATGTTCCGCAACCGCGGAGTTGCTCCAGTCCCGAGCGGCCAGCATACACACGGCGAACTCCGTGGTAGTTAGATTATCCGCCACATCGTGGCCCGTTTCCGGGTTGTGAATTCTGCGCCATCCCGCAGAGAAACGATAAGTAATGTCGATGATTCGCTTGAAGTCCTCCGGCCATTCCGGTTTGATGACCGCTTCCAGCATGCCGCCCAGCAATCCGTGGTGCTCGCCCAGCCCCTCGATGAGGTCATCTGGCCGGGACAGCTCCCAGGCGGAGAGCAGGTGTGCACGGGCTTGTTCCGTCTGTTTAAGCCCCATGTAATCCATCACCGCCACCAAGTGGAGGTAGATGGCGGGAATGGGGTAATGGGTGGCTCCCATGGCCAGAACTCCTTCCACGATTCCGGCGCTGGCGGCATAGTCGCCCTGGAGGTAGCGATAGTGGGCATAGACATACAGAGCAAAGGCCCGCAGACCCGGCGGGAGCATGGGAAGAAAGACCTGAATGTCCGGTAAACCCTCTGGTAAGGGGAGATGAAGGAGCACGGCTCCGGCTGCTGCCACAAAAGCAGAGGCTACTTCCACCTCTGGAGAATTCTTTCGGCTGAGCAGCGCAGCATTCAGCTCATTCAAGGCAAAGTGCGTCCGCTGGATGTGCCCCAGGGGCAAGTTGGCATAGGCGTAGAGCAGACAGGCGGAGAGCCGCGCTCCAATATCCGGGCTGGTGAGGTAGTGCTCGACCTCCTTTACGGTTTCTTCCGGCTTACCTGTGAAATAGTGGTACTCTGCAAGGGCGATATCCCGCTGAGCTCCTGCCTCCATGGCCTTCACTGCGTCCAGACATTTGCCCGGCTGGAAAGGCGTGTTCATCAGGGGCAGCAGGTTTGCGTGGTATAGCGGGGGGAGCGGCTGCTTCTCCTGCTTGCGGGCGATACGAAGGTCCTGGGGCTTTTGCGCCTCAGCGGGAACGGCCCAGGATTTGCCGAATTTCTGCGCGCCGGGAATGCGGCCGTCGGTGCAGAGCTGCTGCACCATCCGCTGGGAAAGATTCCATTTTTCTGCGGTTTCCCGCACAGTAAGATATTTCATATACCGTGCCTCCACAGGTGAATTTTCACTTTCTATTATATGCGGGACAGCGCATAGTTACAAGAGAAACGGCTGCGCCGGGTATTATTTTCTTATTGCGACAAGTTCTGAACTGCAGCGAGAGATTGGTAAATCCGACCGCCAAAGATTGGCGAAAGGTTATGTGAGGAAGGTGTATTTGTGTTTGGGCCTGCTTGGCTGGTACTGCGAAAGCCAGGATGAAATAAGCCGTTTTTGTGTCATCTACGGTTTAAAAATGAAGATTTCAAACCAAAAGAGGCGTTTAAGCCCGGAAATTAAGAAACCTTAAGATATTATTCAGGGCTTTCCTCGCCTTTCTATGGTATGATCCC
>DBFWXD010000029.1:0-5032 GCA_048215895.1 Eubacteriales bacterium | reverse complement strand
GTGGATTCCCTTCCATGAGACCGGTATGAACCTGGGCGCTTCCTGGCTGGACTTTATGGACTTCATCTCCGAGGGCGTTGCCATGCCGCTGGGCTCTCTGCTGATGATTTTCCTGGTGTGGAAGATCCGTCCCCAGACCATTCGCAGCGAGGTCATGGCGGCGGGGCACCCCTTCTCCAATGGCCTTTACACCTTCTACAAGGTGTGCATCTATGTGGTGGCTCCTCTGGGCATGCTTATGGTCCTGTTTGGACAGCTCCAGACCTTCTTCACCATTTCCTGATTTAAACTTCACAGACCATAAAGGAAAACGGCCGGTATCCAGTTGGATACCGGCCGTTCTTTTATTTAGATTTGGAAGCGCGGTACTCCTTGGCCTGCTGGAGCAGGTCCTCCGCGCTCTTGATCAGTGCCGGTGTCAGCGCGGCTCCGCCGATCAGACGGGCCAGCTCCTCTACCCTGCCCTGGTTGTCCAGACGCTCCACCCGCGTATAGGTGCGCCCGTCCCGTTCCCCCTTCTCTACGGAGAAATGGGTGTCAGCCATGGCGGCGATCTGCGGAAGGTGGGTGACGCACAGCACCTGTTTGCTGCCGGCCACATCTGCCATTTTTTCCGCGACCTTCTGAGCGGCCCGGCCGGACACGCCGGTGTCCCCCTCGTCAAAGATGAGGCTGCCGATCCCGTCATCCTGGGCCAGAACATTTTTCAGCGCCAGCATAATGCGGGCCAGCTCACCGCCGGAGGCCACCTTTTGGATGGGCTTGAGCGCCTCGCCCAGGTTGGCGGACATGAGAAACTGCACCTGATCCATGCCCGTCTCGTCCATCCCGTCCTGGGCGGAGAGAGGCTGAAATTCCGTCTCAAAGCGCACCTTCGGCATGTCCAGCTGCCGCAGCTCCTCCTGAATACGGACCTGAAGCTCTGCGGCGGCCGCCTTTCGGGCTTGGGACAATTTGGCTCCCAGAGCTCTGGCCTTTTCCAGAGCCTTCTGAAGCTCCCCCTCCAGGTGCTGGATGGTATCATCGGCATCCTGAATCTGGCTGAGCTCCTCCCGGCACCGCTCCAGATAGGAAAGCATGTCTTCCACCGTGGGGCCGTACTTCTTTTTCAGCCGGTAGATTACATCCAGACGGCTCTCCAACCGGTCCAGCTCCTCGGGAGAAAAATCGAAGTCCTCCTCAAAATCCCGCAGCGTCTCCGCCGCATCGTCGGCGGCATAGCGCAGGGCGGTGAGCTTCTCCCCCAGCTCCGCCAGCTGAGGGCCCAGCTTTGCCACGGAGCGGACGGAGCCCTCGGCTTCCGAAATCAAGTCGCAGGCCCCCCGGCTGTCCTCACCGCCGAGCAGGGCAAATTGAGCCTCCTGAATGGCCTCCATCAGCTTTCCAGCACTGCGCAGCATGGTCTTGCGTGCGTCCAGCTCTTCATCCTCACCGGGCTTCAGCTCCGCACGCTCCAGCTCCCGGATCTGATACTCCAGCGTATCCACCCGGCGGGACCGTTCCGCCTCGTCCATCTCCAGAGCGGAGATCTGCCGCCGAAGAGCGGATACAGCCCCAAAGGCCTGGCGATAGTCCTCCAGCAAGGAAGCGGTCTTTCCAAACCGGTCCAGATAACCCAGATGGGTTTCGGGGTCCAGCAGCTGCTGGCCGTCGTGCTGGCCGTGGATATTCAAAAGCTGGCGGCCCAGCTGCCGCAGCTGAGCTACGGTGATGGGACGCCCGTTGATCCGGCACACATTCCGGCCGTCTCCGTGGAGCTCTCTTTGCAGCATAAGCTCCTCTCCCGGGTCTGAAAAGCCGTTGTCCTCCAGCCACTTGACAGGCAGCGATCCGGTAAAGGAGGCGGACACCAGGGCGCTTTTGGCTCCCGTCCGAATGAGCTCCCGGCTGGTGCGCTCTCCCAGTACCGCGCCAATGGCGTCGATAACAATGGATTTGCCCGCGCCCGTCTCGCCGGTGAGGACGTTGAACCCCGGATCAAAGGTGATGTCTGCCGACTGAATGATGGCAATATTTTCAATATGGAGCAGCGAAAGCATCTTGTCTTGCCTCCTCGTTCCCCGCCGCCAGACTTACTTGAGCAGCTTATGAATTTCCGCGCTGAACTGCTGGGCGGCGGCGTTGTCCCGCATAATCAAAATTCCGGTGTCATCTCCGGCCAGACTGCCCACCATGCCCTCAATCTCCATCCCGTCCAGGGCGGAGCAGGCAGCAGAGGCAAGCCCGGGCATGGTACGCACCACCACCAGATTCTGGGCCACATCGGCGGAGACCACGCCCTCCTTAAAGATGGTGCGCAGCCGGGCGTCTACCGCGGCGGAGGGCTTGCGCTCCGAAAGGGTGTAGCGGTAGCCGCCGTTTTTAGACAGCTCCTTCACCATGCGCAGTTCCTTAATGTCCCGGGAAATAGTGGCCTGGGTGGTGGAGAAGCCACGGGCACGCAGCTCTTCCAACAGCTGATCCTGTGTCTCCACATCCATGGACTGTATAATCTTGATGATCTCACCCTGACGCGCGTTTTTCACGGAACCATCCCTCCTAATTTTTGATTGATGATCTCATAAAAGCTTCGGTCTGCCAGTCTGGCCAGACGGGTATAATGTTCGGACTTGCTGATCTCAACCCGATCGCCACTGCTCAGCCGTACCGCTTTTCCTCCATCGACTGACAAGTACAAATACTTGCGGGTTGTTTTGGGGATCTGCGCGGTGATAAGCCGCCCGGAATCCAGCACCATGGCCCGGGCAGCCAATTGGTGGGCACAGACGGGGGTCAGGATAATGCAATGAGAGGTGGGCTCGACAATCGGCCCTCCCGCCGACATGGAGTAGGCCGTGGAGCCGGTGGGCGTGGAGATGATGACCCCATCCCCCATGATGGTAGATACCTTCATATGGTCGGCCAAAACCTCTACCTCAGCCACACGGGCCATGGACCCCTTGGAGATGACGGCGTCGTTCAGGGCCAGATCCCGGCTGATTTCCCGGTTGCCCCGCATGACCCGTACATCCAGCATCATCCGCTCCTCAATGGTAAACATCCCGTGGGCCAGCGGGGCCAGCATAGACAACTCGCCCCGTTCCAGTTCCGCCATAAATCCCACGCTGCCCATATTGACCCCCAAAATGGGCACCTGATAGAGGACCGCATCCCGGGCGGCGTGAAGAATCGTACCGTCTCCGCCGAAGCAGATCAGCAGGTCGGCGGTGGGCAGCTCCTGCTCCATGACCGACAGCTTTACCTGCTTGGGAAGGTCCAGACGGTCTCCTTTTTTGGGCTGGAAAGGCAGACAGAGTACGCTCTCGGCTCCCGCGTGTTCCAGAACCCGTTTGGCTTCCAGTGCGGCCCGGAGTCCGCGGTCCCGGTAGGGGTTGGAGCTGAGTACGATCTTCATGTCTCCTCCTCCTTCCAGACGCTGTGGGATGCTTTCACCAGAGCGTTCAGATCGCCCTCATAGGCAGGACCGTCCCCCGCCAGGAGGTAGCCTAAGTACTCGATGTTGCCCTCAGGGCCCTTAATTGGCGAAAAGGTAATATCCTTTACAGTAAATCCAGCACTTGCGGCGTGACCAAGGAAATGCTCCAGCACCTCCAAATGGACCTGGGGGTCTCGCACCACGCCGTGCTTGCCCACCTTTTCCTTGCCCGCCTCAAACTGGGGCTTTACCAGGCACACCGCCTCGCCCCCCTCCTTCATAAGGGGACGCAGGGCGGGGAGAATCAGATTCAGGGAGATAAAAGACACATCCACGGAAAAGAAGTCCAGCTCCTCGGGAATCTGTTCCCGTGTGAGGTAGCGGGCGTTGGTGCGCTCCATGCATACCACCTGAGGGTGGGTGCGAAGGCGCCAGTCCAGCTGATTATACCCCACATCCACGGCATACACCTTACTGGCGCCGTTCTGGAGCATACAGTCGGTAAACCCGCCGGTGGAGGCGCCGATGTCGGCGCACACCGCTCCCTTCAGGGAAATGGGCCACAGGGACATGGCTTTTTCCAGCTTCAGTCCGCCACGGCTCACATAGGGCAGCGCTTTCCCACGGACCTCCAGCTGATCCTCAACCTTCACGGGTGCCCCCGCTTTGGTCTGCTTCTGACCGTTCACGTAAACTAGCCCTGCCATAATGACGGCTTGGGCTTTCTGGCGGCTCTCCGCCAGCCCGCGCTCAGTCAGCGCCACATCCAGCCTTATCTTAGCCATGGCCCAGTACCTCCCATGCTTTCTTCGCAATTCCCTCCCCATCCAGGGAGAGTTCCTTCTTCAGCAGCTCCGTCTTTCCGTGATGTACGAAGCCTTCTCCGCAGTTGACCAGCGCCACCGTTGCGGGAACTCCAGCCTGCTCCAAAAGGGCGGCCAGACGCTGCCCCACACAGCCGTGAGCAGCCGCCTCCTCTGCCACCAGAAGAGCGCCCGTCTTCTGCGCAGACCGTATGACCTCAGTTCCATCAAGCGGTGTAAGTTGATTAAGCTTTACAATCTCTGCCTGGATTCCCTTCTGCTCCAGCAGTTGGGCGGCCTCCAGGACCTGGTTAATCTCCACGCCGTAGCTCACCAGAGTGATGTCTTTGCCCGGGCGCAGCAGCGTGGAGGGTTCCTCACCGGCGCAGCCGGTATAGGCCCCTTCTCCACCCCGGGGATAGCGTACTGCAACCGGGCCATCCAGATGCAGAACTGCCCGCTTGAGCATCGCTTCCAGCTCAGCAAAGCTGGCCGGAGCCAGGACCGTCATAGACGGGACACTGTCCAAATAGGCGACATCAAAGACCCCGTGGTGGGTCTCGCCGTCCTCGCCCACCAGTCCGGCCCGATCCACGCCCAGCACCACATGGAGCTTACTAAGTGCCACATCGTGGAGCAGCATGTCATAGCTGCGCTGCAAGAATGTGGAATAGACCGCAAAGACAGGCACTGCTCCCTCCTTGGCCATTCCGGCGGCCATGGAGACGGCGCAGCCTTCGGCGATGCCCACGTCAAAAAAGCGATCCGGGAAATGGTGCGCAAAGGTTTCCAGGCCCGTTCCGCTGACCATGGC
>DBFWXD010000289.1:0-1549 GCA_048215895.1 Eubacteriales bacterium | reverse complement strand
GGCCGTGCTCCTCCATGTAGGCCACCGGGTCTTCGGTGACCACGGCGTTGTCATGGAAGGCGGGGAACGGATAGGTCTTCAGCAGGGAGCGCTTGGAGAAGGGGTCCATGAGGATCTGCTCCCCGGCAAAGATCATCAGCTCGATGTCCCGGTTGAGGCACAGCTCCAGGGCCTGGCGGCCGGAGGGCTCGGGGATGTCCCACCGGCGGATGATCTGTCCGGTGGCGCTGTCAGCCAGGGCGCCGCCGCCCAGGGCGCACACCAGGCTGTCGCAGCCCGCCTCCCGGGCAAACCAGAAGGCCTCGGGAATGGGGCGGCCGGTGTTGAGAACCACCCGGACCCCGGCGCTGCGGGCCTTTGCGATGGCCGCCTTGGCGGCGGGGGTGACGGCGCCAGAGGGGTCCAGGAGGGTGCCGTCCAGATCCAGTGAAATCAGTCGAATCATAATATTCCTCTCGTGTATGGGTTTAAAAGATGCTCCGCCGGTCTGCGGGAGGGAAATTTAGAAAAACAGGGCGCCCAGCTGATAGACCAGCAGGGAGACCACATAGGCGCAGCCCAGCTGCCAGAAGATGGAGAACCAGGCCCACTTGGGGCTATTAAGCTCCTTGAACAGGGTGGACACCGCAGCCACACAGGGGACATACAGCAGGATAAATACCAGCATGGAGAAGGCGGACAGGGGGGTAAAGCCCACCATGGCGGCGGCCACCTGACTGCTGGCGGCGGTGAGGGAGAAGCCGTAGAACATGGACAGGGAGGAAACCACCATCTCCTTGGCAATGAGGCCTGTGAGCAGAGCCACAGCGGCCTGCCAGTGACCAAAGCCCAGGGGGGCAAAGATGGGGGCGATGAGGCCGCCCAGGGTGCCCAGCATGCTCTGAGAGGTGTCCTCCACCATGTGCAAAGAGAAGTCGAAGGACTGAAGCAGCCACAAAATAACGGACATGAGCAGAATCAGCGTGCCGGCCTTGATGAGGAAGCCCTTCACCTTCTGCCACACGTGGGTAAGCATGTCGCCCAGGGAGGGCAGGCGGTACGGGGGCAGCTCCAGCACAAAGGGGGCGGGCTCGCCCACAAAGAGGGACTTTTTGAAGAACAGCCCCGAAAGAATGCCCACCACCATGCCGATAACGTAGAGGCCAAAGACCACCAGGCCCGCCCAGGGGCCGAAGAAGGCGGCGGAAATGAGGCCGTAGACAGGCAGCTTGGCGGAGCAGGACATGAAGGGGATCAGAAGAATGGTCATCCGCCGGTCCTTTTCATTTTCCATGGTGCGGGCGCCCATGATGGCGGGCACCGAACAGCCAAAGCCCATAAGCATGGGGATAAAGGCCTTGCCGCTCAGGCCGAACCGGCGCAGCAGACGGTCCATGATGAAGGCGGCCCGGGACATATAGCCCGAGTCCTCCAAGAAGGATAAGAACAGAAACAGCAGAGCGATCTGGGGCAGGAAAGTGAGCACGCCGCCCACGCCGGCGATGATGCCGTCGCAGACGAGGGACACCAACACATGGGAGACGCCCAGATTGGTCAGCGCGGCGCCCAG
>DBFWXD010000288.1:0-1514 GCA_048215895.1 Eubacteriales bacterium | reverse complement strand
CCCGTCCCACTGGGGCGGTCCGTCGGGATTCAGCCAGATGGCGTGGCGGAAGCGGTCCCGCAGACGGCGCAGGCAGTCCAGACCGCTGGTGGGCTCGCCCTCCCGGGCGACGGGGAAGGGGTCAAAAATCTCGTGGGGGGACATCTGGGCGTCCCCCACCACAATCAGCTTATAGTCGCTGGGGATGTTGGAGAGCAGCCAGCTAATGGCCACAGCGTTGCCCGGGTTGAGGGTAGGGTCGTTGTACACCCGGGTGTAGGGACAGTTGTGGAAGTAGTAGATCTTTAAATCCTTGAAATGACCCGCCTTGGTGACGGCCTGAAACAGGGCGGAGCACAGCTGGGCGTAGTGATCCATCGAGCCCCCGGAGTCCATGAGCAGCAGCACCTTGACGGTATTTTGCCGGGGCTTTTTATAGCGGATTTTCAAGCTGCCGGCATTGTTGGCCGTGTCCTTAATGGTATTGTCCACATCAAACTCGGTGGGTGGGAGGTCCACCAGACCGGAAAACTGCCGCAGCTTCCGCAGGGCCACCTGAAGCTGGCGGGTATCCAGAGTGTTGTCCTGGCGGAAGTCCCGGAAGCGCCGCTCCCCCGCCACCCGGAAGGCGCGCCGGTACCGGGATTCGCCGCCCGCGCGGATGCCCACGGGGGACATGCCCATATTGCCGAAAATTGACATGCCGTGGGTGCCCACCCAGTAGTTGCCGCAGTTGTGCTGCTCCCGCTGTTCATGCTTGCGCTCGGCAAAGAGCTGTTCAATTTCCAAGGTGGACAGGGTCTCGTTGAGCTCGGCCTGCTGCTCGTCATATTCGCCCATGGGGGCGTTGGGCTTGTCCAGCCAGTCCAGCAGCTCCTGAGAGACCTCCTGCTGGAAAGGGACGTCCTTAAAATACTCCAGGAAGGTGCGGTCAAAGGCGTCAAAGTCCGCCTCGCTTTTTACCAAAAGGCACCGGCACAGGTGGTAAAACCCCGTAAAGCTGGCTCCATGCAGCCCTTTGTGGAGGGCCTCCATCAACGCCATCCACTCGGTGAGGGAGACTTTAAGGCCGTTTCGCCGGAGCAAGTAGAGAAAATCTTCAAACATAGGCTCACTTCCAGCTGCGGCGCAGCATGTCGATGTCCTCGTTCTTCTTCAGAAGCACGCCCAGGTAGGGGACTTCCTTCACGATCCGGTCCACCGCCACGCCACCGTGCTGGAGGGCCTGAATCCAGTCGATGATCTCGCTGGTGGAGGGCTTCTTCTTGATCTGAGGCAGGCTGCGGATCTTGTAGAAGGCCTCCAGCACCTGGGTGAGGAGCTTCTCATCCAGATCGGGGAAGTGGACCCGCACGATGTCCGCCATCAGCTCCTTGTCCGGGAACTCGATGTAGTGGAACACGCACCGGCGCAGGAAGGCATCGGGCAGCTCCTTTTCCGCGTTGGAGGTGATGATCACCACGGGGCGGTGGTTGGCCTTCACCGTGCGGCCGGTCTCGGGGATGTGGAACTCCATCCGGTCCAGCTCCCAGAGC
>DBFWXD010000287.1:0-2608 GCA_048215895.1 Eubacteriales bacterium | reverse complement strand
CACATCCTCCTCCCCGGCCAACACACCGGCGGCAATGGGGAAATCTCCTGAAATGCCCAGGGGCCACAGAACCTGCTCCCTAGGTGGGCGTTTGTTGGTCTGTCCTTCCGCCAGCTGTTCCAGAAGGCGGAACGCCTCCAGGGTCTGCCCCTCATTGAGGTGCAGACGCACCGCCAGCGGAGCCAAAGAGCCCTTTTGTCCGCCTCTCCCCTTTAAAATCCGTCTGGCCGTCTCCAGGGCGCTGTCCCGGCTGTCCCCCACGCCCAGCGCCAGACATACGTTCTTTGCCTCGCCCGGTTCCAGAGAAATGGGAACGCTGAGCATAAGGCACGGATCAGTACTCGCTCCCCCCGAGGGAACAGAGCCTGACCGTCCCGCCAGGGCACGCAGTCCTCCCCGGCCCAGGCAGAGGGCACGGTCCAGGCAAGCCGTTCCGCCCGTTTCTTCCCACAGGGCAGCCAGCCATACCTCGCCCTCTGTCCCTCTGGGGCGGCGGCGGAAGATGGCCCCATGGCCGGTCTGTTCACTTTCCAAAAAGAGACGGGAAAAGGCGGGGTGGGCCAGAAAGTCTCCCGGCGGACACAGCACCGGCTCCAGATAGACAAGTGCCTCGCCCTCCAGCCGTCCCTCTCCCCGCCATCTCAGCTCCAGCTGCCGCAGCTCCCCGTTTTCCCGCCGGGGGACGGCCAGCTTCATGCGCAGGAAAAGCCCCTCCTGTTCCCGCTCCCAGCTTGCTCCGGCGGCGTGAAAGTACCAACGATAGGTTCCCTGCTGATAAAGGGGGGCCGGAGTCAAAGACAGAAGCCCTCCCTTTCCACGGAAAAAGGCAGACACCCCGGCGCTCGCATAAAATTCCCCCGGACGGTCCAGCAAAATCTGCCGCTCCCCCAGCCGGGATGAGGTGAGCCCGTTGTCCTGGCAGAGCACATGGTAGCTGCCGTTGCTCACCAGGTGGCAGGCGGGCGCACGCAGGGCATAGGTCTCTCCCCGCCGTTCCAGGGTCAAGTGCTCTCCCTGTCTGCTCCCTTCCGGCAGTTCCCGCTCCCGCTGACGGAGAATGGGAGCCCCCACAGGGACCCGCTCCTGCAGTAGGGTACGGTAGGCGGCCATGTCCCGGTCCGCCAGAAAACGCCGCTGCATAAGGTTTCCCTCCAACGCGTTGACAATGGCCAGCAGGCTCATGCCCAGGTGGTGGGACATATAGGAGCGCACCACCTCATATGGCCCCTCCCCGGTCAGGCGGGAGGGAGTGTAATCCACCGCCTCATAGAGGCCAAACCGCCCCTCCAGCCCCATGTCCCGTAGCCGCCGCAGATTTCGCAGCGCACTGTGGGGGGCCAGAAGCAGAGCCAGGAAAGTGGAGTAGGGCGAAACCACCAGTTCGGAATCCAGGTCCCACTTGAGGCCCAGCGCCTGAACCCCGTGGGCCTTATACTGGTAGTTCATTCCGGGGTCAAAGGCATAAAAGCCCGACTCCGAGATGCCCCAGGGCGTGTTGGTCCGGCTCCCCCGCCGCTTCTGCGCATAGATGCAGAAGGACAGGGTCTCATAGAGAAAGGAGTTAGGCTCACAGGGCAGCAGCAGGTGGGGCATAAAGTATTCAAACATGGTTCCCGTCCAGGAGGCCATGCCGCTATAATCATTGTCCCCCAGAAGCATCCGCCCCAGGCTGCGCCAGTGCCGCAGGGGCACCTCCCCCCGGGCCAGGGCAATAAAGCTGGTCTGCCTCGCCTCGCTGGCCATCAGGTCATAGTGTCCTGAGGTCAGTCTGTCCTGTTCCACCTCATAGCCGATGGAAAAGAGCCTGCGTCCCCGGTCATAGAGGGGCGAGCAGTCCATGGCCCGCTCCAGCACCTCGGCCCGGTGGGCCAGGGCCTCCTCCCCCCAGGAGTGAAGCCCCTCACGAAGAGTGATAAGGCAGCCGCGCAGATTGCCGCTGTCCACGGTGGACACATACCTTGGCCGGAGCGGAGCGAGAGTACGGGTGTCATACCAGTTATAGAGGTGTCCCCTCCACTTTTCCAGCGTTTCCACCGTATCCAGCATATGCCCCAGCAGCTGCGTACTCACTTGCCTGGAGATGAGTCCCAGATCTGCCGCCCCCATCACCGACAACATCCCCAGGCCGATGTTGGTGGGGGAGGTGCGCCGGGCCAGTATGGGTCCGGGCTGCTCCTGATAGTTGTCCGGGGGCAGGTAGTGGTCCTGCGGCCGGAGAAAATGCGCAAAGTACCCCCAGATCAAAGCAGCCTGATGCAGAAGAAACGCCCGGTCGGAGGAAGACAGCGGGCGGCTTTTTTTGCCGGGTCGGCTGATTCCGTAAGCCAGCAGCGGAGCAAGCAGCCACACAAGGCCCACCAGCTTTCCCACACGCAGCGGTGCCAGCACCAGCACCCCAGCCCCCACGGCGAGAGAAAACCAAAAGGATCGGACGTAGTCCCAAAGCCCACCGCTGTGCTGCTCCGTCTGGGCCGCCGTCACCCAGGCCAGGAGGTTTTTGTGGGAGACGTTCATCCGCCACAGGGCATTGCAGATTGCCCAAAGGGAGATCCAGGCCTGATAGGGCAGAAATATGAGCTGAATAGCCGTCTGGAGCATGACCCCCGCC
>DBFWXD010000286.1:0-3555 GCA_048215895.1 Eubacteriales bacterium | reverse complement strand
AAGTGAAACTCCATCAAGGCGCACCACCCCCTTGTGCAACTCAAAATTGTGTGCTATAATACAGGTGTCTTCACGTTAGGCCCTGGTCGCTGTGTCCGAGCGACTGGGGCCTTTCTTTTTTGCCTGCTGCAAAGCGTCCATGGCCTTACGGTAGCTGTTAGCCTGTCCCCCGCAAAACGCCGCCAGATTATCCGCCGCCCGGCGCTGTTCCGATGCCCCCAAGGACTCGGCGATATTGGCCCAGTCCTTGGCATCTCGCATCTTGCTGTCCTCTGCCACGATCAGCGCCGACTCCAGCGCCGACACGGTCTCATAATCCAGCTCCATCAGCATGATGCTGCCTCCTTCTGTTTCCGCAGGCGCTCCAGTACGGCCCGCCTGCGCCGGGCGAGACGCCTATGGCGGTACTGTTCCCGGTCCAGCCGGGCCAGCTTGGCCCCGTAGGCCGGGTCCCCTGTCCGGGCGCAAAACTGGTGCAGACGCCCCAGCTCGTCCGCGGCGTGCTCCCAGTCCAGGGCGCTTTCCAGCAGGGCCTCCGCGATGGTGTTATAGTCCCGATTGCTGAGCTCCAGCCGTATCATGCTCATGCGCTCAGCACCTTTCCCATGAGCGCCGACACTCCGGCCAGCCGCAGATCCAGCGCCTCCTGGACGTGGCGCACCATGACCTCCTCCAGCTCCCGGAGGCGGTAGGTAGGCAGGTCTCCCCTCTTGTACTTCACCAGGAGGCCGGGGCTGATGTTGTATGTCCACGTCCCTGCCTCCCCGCTGCAAACGGCAAAACCGAAGGGTGCCCGCTCTTCCCGCAGGGCGCGGTAGATGGTGGGGGACGACCAGCCTATGTATCGGGCCGCCACATCAATCGGCACGTTGTCATACGCCATGATCTCCTCGTCCGTGAGCGGCCGCTTGGTTGCCTTTTTCACTCTACTCCCTCCTCAAGATGTCCCTGTTTGGCGTAGCGCACGGCCATGGCGGCCTCCACCAAGTCGCCCAGCTCCGCCACGATGGTGTCGAAGATGGGGCGCTCCTGATCGTCGATAATGCCGTCCTTGCCGATGCGCAGCAGCTCCCGGTCCCGGTGGGCGTCCACAAAGCCATATACCCGGTCTAGCAGCTCCATGATGGCCTCCGGGAGCCGCACCTCTCGGATATCCGGCACGATGCTCCGCGCCATGTCGGCGCTGGCCCGCAGGTGCTGGATGCCCAGGAGCTGGCTGTCGTAGGCAATGACCATCAGGTCCACCACCTCCGGGGGCGGGATGCGCTGGCCGGTCTCATAGGCCCGGATGGAGCTGTCCGAGATCCCCAGCTTTTCCGCGGCTGCTTCCTGGGTCAACCCCTTCGCCTCGCGGGCGATTTTGTAGATATTCCGCCTGTCTTGCGGCATGGTAATCACTCCTCCCTGGGGGTACAATATTGGCATGAGGTCAGACGGCCGCCTCGAAAAGCGCCGCCTCGGGAATCTGGTCCATCCGCCCATTCTGGCGGAGGATCAGGATGGTGGGCTCGTGGCCCCGGAGGGTCAGGCGCACCGCGTTCTTGGTGACTATCTCGGCGCACTGCACCTTGTCAATGTCATAATGGTTCTCAATCCAGCGGCCAATCTGCCGCTGCTCCGGTGTGCAAAACATAAGTAACTCCTTTCTCAGCTTGCGGCCCCGGTTCCGCCCCCAGGCGGCTCGGAGCCGTAGAGGGCGTCGATGCTGCATTGCAGGACGGCGGCCAGCCGGGGCAGCTTGTCGGCGCTTGGCAGCGCCGTCCCCTGCACCCATTTGGTGATGCAGGAAGGCGATACTCCCATGGCGTCGGCCAACTGGATGCGCTGGATGCCCCTCTGCTCCATCAACTCGCAGATCCTCACCTCTTCACCCCCTCCAAATTTGGTGTTGTCCGAGACTGTTCGATGTGGTATGATAAATTTGACTAGAAGTGTAATGTAAGCGGATGTGATTGACGTGCCTACTACCCTTTTAACTTTGGCAGAGGAACTTGCCCCCTATGTAGTAGCTATTATTTCTGTTCTCGGTGTCGTGTTCACCGCTTACCATGAGCGGGCCTCTCAGTTAAAAGCGGCCTATTTTCAGAAGATGTCCGATGCTTATGAGCAGTACTTTGATGCCTTAGTACGTTATGTCTACAACGATCCTCCAACTGGAGGCACTTCTTTGGTCGTTGCCACCCATACCGCTGCGCTTTATGCGTCCGCAGAAATATCACACCACTTACAGCTACTGACAAAGATGGCTCTTTCCTATCGGCAGTCTGGCACCCCAGACATACATGAATTGACCGGATATCTCGCCGACTTTTCTGCCCGTCTCCACCGGGATGTCGCTTATTCTGCCTCTCAACAAGGGCGGCATCGGGGTTCCTAGCAGGAAATCCTATATCAAGGACTCGAATAGGCACATCAGGCTCTGGACGCAAAAACATCTTTATCATTCCCTAATCTTTGTCTGTGGGCGTTGCCGCGCCCTCTGGTTTACCTGTGGTTAAATCATAATCTCGTTTTTCGAGATTGTCAATCTTATTTTACGAGAATACCCAAGATTGTGCAAAGCGCATAATCTAAATATCTAAGATTTAGCAAAAAGGACGGTGGGTGCATGTGAGTCCAGATCTTGAGCGCATTTTTTATCGGCTTAAAGAAATGGGGCTTGAACAAAAAGCATTTGCTCAAGCCCTGGGGACAACCGATAAAACGGTAAGCGCCTGGAAAACAGGCCGTTCAAAGTCCTACACAAAATATTTACCTCAGATTGCAAAAGTAATTGATATGCCAGTTGAATATATTTTGACTGGAGAAAAAAAAGAGCCCGCCCCCACTCCGAAGAATGGGGACGAGCTGGATCGTGACGCCATCATGGCGGCATTCATTGGCGGGGACATGGATATGAGCCCCGAGGAGAGAGACGCCCTTTGGGATGATGTGTACGAATACGCCAGGTTCAAGGCCGAACAGTGGAGGAAAAAGAAAGATCAGGAATGAATCTTTATGAGCTCTATGATTATGCCGTGGATCAGGGGATTGATGTAGATTGGTACACCATGCCCTTCGCCAAGTCCTTCTCGATTTTCATTCCATCGCTTGACCGGCGTGCGATCGCGCTGGACCCTTGGAAATTCGAGACTGTAGCAGACGAGTTCACCACCCTGGGCCACGAGGTCGGTCATTGTATGACCTACAGCTTCTATAACCGCTGGGCGGCCTGCGATGTAAAGAAAAAGCATGAGAACCGGGCCGACAAGTGGGAAATCGAACAGTTCCTTCCCCTGGACGCTCTGGAGGCCGCCGCGCACGAAGGCTGCACAGAGGTCTGGGATCTAGCCGAGCGTTTCGGTGTTACTGAGGATCTTGTCCGCAAGGCCATCTGCTGGTATAAGCATGGTAACCTTGCGGTAGATCAATACTTATGAATGTGTCCAACTTGGACACATTTACATTGGAGAAGAGGAGCGCAGATTATGGACTTTATCGATCAGTTAAAGCAATTTTCAAAGCGTGTCGAGAGCATGAAGGACTCCATTCAGACCGAAGAGGCTACGAAAACTG
>DBFWXD010000285.1:0-3743 GCA_048215895.1 Eubacteriales bacterium | reverse complement strand
TGTCACCCTCAACGCCTGGAACGGAGTCAAAAATGTGGATCAGCAGTTGGTGGGTGCGGCCCGTATGCTGGGCGCCAGGGATCATCAGATCTTTATCACTATTATTCTGCCGGCCTGCGTACCGTCCATCTTTGCCGGCCTGCAGGTAGCCCTCTCCAGCAGCTGGGCCACGGTGCTGGCCGCCGAGATGGTCCGCTCCTCTAATGGCCTTGGCTGGGTAATTATTGCCGGCATGAACAACAACGACATGCTCCAGATCCTGGTGGGTATCGTGGCCATCGGCATTGTGGGTCTGGTTCTGTCGATTATCTTCAGAAAGGTGGAGGCTGTGCTATGTCGGTGGAACAAGAGCGGAACATAATCGAGTGCAAAAATGTCAGTAAGACCTTCCAAACACCCTCTGGTCCATTCCAGGTTATCGGGGACTTCAGCTTGACCGCCAGAGAGCATGAATTTGTGGCCCTGTTTGGTCCCGGCCAATGCGGCAAAAGTACCATTATCAACCTGATCGCCGGTCTGGAGACCGTGACCAGCGGACAGGTAATCGTAAATGGAAAGACGGTAAAGGGGCCTGGTCCCGAGCGGGGTGTGGTGTTCCAGAACATCTGCCTTTTCCCCTGGTTGACCACCATGGGCAACGTTGAGTACGGTCTGAAAGTAGCCGGTGTGCCGAAAAAAGAGCGGCGCGCTCGGGCCCAGAAATATATCGACCTAGTGGGGCTCCACGGATTTGAGAATTCCTTCCCCATCCAGCTTTCCGGTGGCATGAAGCAGCGGGTGGGTATTGCCCGTTCCTACTGCATTGAGCCCAAGGTGTTGCTGATGGACGAACCCTTCGGTGCACTGGATGCCCAGACCCGCTACCTGATGCAGCAGGAGCTGGACCGAATCTGGCAGACTGACCGGCGCACCATTGTTTTTGTGACCAACAACATCGAAGAGGCATTGTATCTGGCCGACAGGATCGTTGTGATCTCCAATTGCCCGGCCACCGTCAAGAAGGAATACGTCATTGATATGCCCCGTCCCCGCAACTACGTGTCTCCCGAATTTCTGGCGCTGCGGAAAGAGATTACGAGTATCGTGGACAAGACCATGTAAGGGAGGCAGAACTATGGAACTGGGCAAAGAGACCCGGGAAGTGAAAGTCCATGTGGACAATCTGACCAAGCGATTCGGCGATCTGCTGGTGCTGGATCAGATCTCCTTTGACGTCTATAAGGGCGAGCTGCTGTGCGTGGTAGGGCCCACCGGCTGCGGTAAGACCACGTTCCTCAACTGTCTGACCCATATTTACGACCTGACGGCCGGACAGATCTTGATGGACGGGAAACCAGTCAACGCAAAGACCAGCAACATCGCCTACATCTTTCAGGGCGACTCCACCATGCCCTGGCTCACGGTGGCGCAGAACGTGGCCTTCGGTCTGAACATCAAGCACACACCGCCCAAGCAGCGGGATGAACTGGTGGATAAGTATCTGGATATTGTGGGCTTGACCAAATTCCGTAACTACTACCCCAAGCAGCTCTCCTCCAGTATGCTGCAGCGGGTGTCCATTGCGCGGGCCTTCGCCACCGAGCCGGAGCTGCTGCTGATGGACGAGCCATACGGTCAGTTGGATATCGAATTGCGCTTCAAGCTGGAGGACGAACTGGTCAAGCTCTGGGAGATGACGGGAACCACCGTTATTTTCATTACCCACAACATTGAAGAAGCAGTCTATCTGGGCCAGCGCATCATGATTCTGACCAACAAACCCACCACGGTGAAGGAGACGGTGGATAACAATATGCCCCGACCTAGGGATATCGCGGCTCCGGAATTCATTGACCTGAGAAACCGGGTGACAGAGCGCATCAAGTGGTGGTGATTCCGGACGGCGGAACAGAAATGAGGCGATACAGCGTGAAAGGACTGGAAGAGATCTTTCCTGGCGAGCAGGGTCCCGTCCTGCTCACTTCACCCCAGGCAATCTTTTATACTACAGGATTTTATACCACGGCCAGACGGCCCAACCAGATCGGTAACCAGTGTGTGCTGATGGACGAGCAGTTCACTCTGTTTTTCTGTCCCAGGAACTGGGGCGACGTTATCCGGCCGCAGCTGGACAGCCAAATTACGCTGATTCCTTGCGACCCGTCGCCTGCGGCCCTGGCCGAAGCGGTATGCCGGGCTCTGCCCCGGAAGCCGGAGCGGCTGGGCCTTGAAGAAGAAACTATCATCCTCCCCCTCTATCTAGCGCTGCGGGAGCAACTGCCGGAGACGAGCCTGTGGGATGTTACCTCCCGGCTTTATCGGGCCCGGATGAAGAAGACACCGGCGGAGATTGCCGGCCTGCGCCGTTCCGCCAACCTGGCCAAGGAGGCCATGGAACATGCCTGCGACATCCTGCGTCCCGGGGTAGCCGAACTGGACGTAGTGGCCGAGCTGGAATATTTTATGCGGAAAAACGGCTCTGAGGGTACACCGTTTACCATGAAGGTGCTCTCTGGAGACAACGCCCTGCGGACTATCAACCTGCCCGGAACCAGAAAGCTGGCGCAGGGCGAGATCGTCCTGCTGGACTTTGGAACCACAGTGGGGAATTACGCCTCCGACTGGACCAGAAGTTTTATGCTGGGACAGCCCACCCGGGAGCAGCAGGCTCTGTATGAGCTGGTCTGGCGGATCGAGCGGACCTGTATCAATAGGATCCGCCCTGGAATTTCCCTCCAGTCCCTGATGGACACAGCCTTCGATGTACTCCGAGGGCATCCGTTTGAGACATGGTTCAACCCTTATCTGGGCCACAGCATTGGCATTGACAGCGTGGAGCGACCTGCTATTGTCCCTGGCGTCCAGGGATGTCTGGAGGAGAATATGGTACTAACCATCGAACCGGGCGTCTATGTGCCTGGCGTCGGCGGAATACGCATTGAGGACGAGATTCTGGTCACATCGGAGGGCCCGGAAATTTTGACCGGGCTGCGGACAGAGCGCTTTGTGCTCTGAAACAGACAGGAGGTCATTATGGTCATTACCAACTGGCGCCAGGCGGCGCCCACCATCGTGCATCAGTACGGCATCGACTATAAGCTACTCAAGGGTCAGGCCGATTTTTCCCCCGATGTGCCAAACTACTGCATGCGGGGCATGCTGTATGTAGCCTATGCCATGCTCCAGACAGGTAAGTCCTATGAGGCCCATGCCCATGGAGACCATGAGGAGGTCTATTACATTATTGCGGGCCACGGCACCATGACCATAAATGGTGAGCGGCAATCCATCCGGGATGGGGATGCAATTTTCATTCCGGCGGGGGATACCCACTCCATCTCAAACACAGGGGAAGAATTTTTGGTGTTTTTAGCCTTTGCTGCCCAGGTTCCAGAGGATAAAGCACCAGTGCAGGGAAAGGAAGGATGCTGAATGAGACGGAAGAAAGCTGTTGTGACCGGCGGTAGTCACGGGATTGGCCGGGGGATCGTCTATTGCCTGGCTGAGGCAGGCTATGATGTGGTATTTTCCTATAACACCGATTTTGATTCCGCCCAGCATATGTTGGAGACGCTGGCCGGCCAGTATCCGGATGGCATATTTGACTGTTATCAGGCTAAGCTGACCGAGCAGGGTGCTGCTGTTTCCTTTTTCAGACAGGCGGTGGAACGGCTGGGCGGGTTGGATTTGATGGTCAATAATGCTGGCGTCACCAAGCTGGAAAGTATCTTTGACCTGACGGAAGAGACCATGGATTACCTTGT
>DBFWXD010000284.1:0-1743 GCA_048215895.1 Eubacteriales bacterium | reverse complement strand
AGGATTTATCGCTAACACCTTCCGGCGTTTCTGGCCATTTTCCTTCTCGATACAGTTCTACACATTTCCTTTTGTACTCATATGTGTACCGCATAATAATACCCCCTCTACTGGGTGTCCAGTAAAGGGGGTACATATCACCCAGTCCCCTCGGTTTCTTTTTTCGCATTACCGGCCAAAGCCAAACGAGTCGTTGTTGGTCAGCGCCTCCAGCACATCGTACCGGTCCATCTCAAATTCCTTGGTCATGGCCAGGGCCTCCTCCATGTCCAGATCCACGATCCGGCCTTCCCGGGTGGCCACGATCCGGTTGCCCTTGCCGGCCATCAGCACCTGTACCGCCTCATAGCCCATGCGGCTGGCGGTCTCACGGTCCCGGGCCGAGGGAGATCCGCCGCGCTGGATGTGGCCCAGCACGGTTACACGGGGATCAATCCCGATCTCGTCCTTGATCCGGTTGGCAATCTCATAGGCGCTGGCCGCACCCTCGGCAGTAACTACCATATAATGAGTGGAGCCGGCCAGACGGGCGCGGCGGATGTTCTCCACCACGTCATTTTCAAAATCCAGAGGCCGCTCGGGGATCAGCACCGCGGTGGCGCCCACGGCGATGCCCACATACAGGGCCAGATAGCCCGCATGGCGCCCCATAACCTCCACCACGGAGCAGCGCTCGTGGGACTGCATGGTATCGCGGAGCTTATCGATGCACTCGACAGCCGTGTTGCAGGCGGTATCAAAGCCAATGGTGTAGTGGGAGCAGCCGATATCATTATCAATGGTAGCGGGAATGCCCACCACGCTCAGCTTCTGTCCGCTCTCGGCAATCTGCCGGGACAGAGCCAGAGCGCCCCGGAAAGTACCGTCACCGCCGATGGCCACAATGCCGTCCAATCCCAGAAGCTTGCAGGTACCGATGGCCTTCTCCCGGCCCTTCCGGTCCATAAACTCCTCGCTGCGTGCTGTATAGAGGATGGTGCCGCCCTTGTTGATGATATGACTGACACTGGAGCCATTCAGCCGCACAAAGTCATTGGAGATCAAACCGCTCCAGCCGCGCCGGATTCCGATACACTCGATCCCCTGACCTATCGCCGTACGCACAACTGCCCGTACCGCTGCATTCATGCCGGGCGCGTCGCCTCCGCTGGTCAGCACTCCGATCCGTTTCACCTGATCGCTCATAATGGGTAGCCCTCCTTATTCTCTCATCAGCCACGGCCCTTTTCTTGCTGGGGGCCATGTGGCTTCATTATGTCATTATTCCCCGCCCTTGTCAAGAACAGCCGCTTCCTTTCAAAAACCCCGAAAAAGCAGGGAAATCCCCATCAAAAAGCGCCTCAAAAATTTTTTCCAAAAAAATGTGATTTTCCTGTTGACAAGTGGGGGTTCGTTTTGTATAATGATCAAGCCGTCGCAAGTGAGGCGGCCGCTTCGGGAGCATAGCTCAGCTGGTAGAGCACATGCCTTACAAGCATGGGGTCACAGGTTCGAGCCCTGTTGTTCCCACCACATTGGCCCCATCCCATGACTACCTGGCTCGGTAGTTCAGTTGGTTAGAACGCCGGCCTGTCACGCCGGAGGTCGAGGGTTCAAGTCCCTTCCGAGTCGCCACTTGCCTCTGTAGCTCAGTTGGTAGAGCAGAGGACTGAAAATCCTCGTGTCGTTGGTTCGATTCCGACCGGAGGCACCATCCCCCGCTGATTTTTCTGCGGGGGACCCAAAATGCGAGTGTAGCTCATC
>DBFWXD010000283.1:0-2075 GCA_048215895.1 Eubacteriales bacterium | reverse complement strand
GATCGCCGCCATCATGGACGGCATGAGGGAGGATTGATAGATGGATAGATTGCAAGAGAAAACGACTGCCCCATATCCGCCTGTTGGCGCAGACGGGGGACAGTCGCTCTCACAAAAACCTAACCAAAGTATAGCAGAGGGCGTGACAGAACACAAGCCCCCGGAAAGAGATTTGGAGGAAATCCTGCGGCAGATAAGCCGGGTCAATGACCCGGCCTATCTGCCTACCGTGTCTATGAATGACCTCTACGAACAGGTGTACCCCGGCAGACCTCCTGTGGTAGACGGTCTGCTCTATGCGGGGACATATCTCTTTGTGGGCGCTCCCAAGGTGGGCAAGTCCTTTCTCATGGCCCAGCTTGCCTATCATGTGAGTATGGGCCTTTCCCTGTGGGGGTATGAGGTGCGCCAGGGGACAGTCCTCTATCTGGCCCTGGAGGACAACCACCGTCGCTTACAGGAGCGGTTGTACCGGATGTTTGGAGTAGAGAGTACCGGAAACCTGTTCTTTGCCATCGGAGCTAAGCAGCTCGGCGGTGGCCTGGAGGAGCAGCTAAAGGGCTTTGTCCGGGAACACACGGACACCCGGCTTATTATCATCGACACCCTGCAAAAAATCCGGGAGGCCGGGGCAGAGAAGTACAGCTATGCCAACGACTATGAGGTAATCACCAAACTGAAACGGTTTGCCGATATAAGCGGGGTTTGCCTCCTGGTTGTACATCACACCCGCAAGCAGCAGGCCGATGATAAGTTTGATATGATCTCCGGCACCAACGGCTTATTGGGTGCGGCAGACGGGGCCTTTCTGCTCCAAAAGGAGCGGCGGGCAGACAACGCCGCCACCCTGGACATTTCTGGGCGGGATCAGCAAGACCAGCGCCTCTACCTCAAGCGGGACGAGGAACGGCTTGTGTGGGAGCTGGAGCGGCGGGAAACGGAGCTGCGGCAGGAGCCGCCTGACCCGGTGTTGGAGGCTGTTGCCGCCCTGGTAACGGCGGAACGGCCAGAGTGGAGAGGGACGGCCACGGAACTTGTCGCCGCCCTGGGGCTGGATATGAAACCCAATGCCCTGGCTATGCGGCTGAATGTCCGGGCGTGGCGGCTGTCCTATGAGTACCACATCCACTATGAAAGCGCCCGAACCCATGCCGGGCGGAGTATCAAGCTCACGTTGGAGGAACCCCAGGCGTGACGACCGTGACAGCTGTGACAGCTTTTCGGAGTGCGGAGGCGGTGTGTAAAACATCGTCACGGTCGTCACGGCTGTCACGGGGAGCGGGGGCGAAAGTCAAGGGGGGCATACCTGCGGGTGGAGATTGCCGCAAGTCAATACAACCCGTACCCCTTGACTTTCGGCCCACGGAAAACACTTGCCGGGCGGTGGAAAGGCCCCTGGCCTTTCCACCCTGCCCAACGGCGAGTGACAAAGTTTAGGCGGGGTGCAGGGTGCCCTTTTCAAAGGGCGGCCCTGCTGGGGGAGCCGTCCGCAGACGGCGGGGGCAACGCCCCCACTCCACCCCGTAGGGCGCAAATGCGCTTTTGATGGCCGTCAGGCTGTCAAAAGTGCTTTTGCGTTACTTTCGCAGAAAGTAACAAAGGCTCGCCGCTTGCGCGGCGGAAAAGGGAGGAGGGATTGATTTGAAAAGGACAATCAGCGCCATGGTGGGCCAAGGATCGGTGAACCATAACAGTAGAAAATTCCACGCCAAGAACACTGACCCGGAACGCTCCCACTTGAATATAACCTACTGCCAGGAGAATATCAAGGCGGTGTACCATGAACTCTTTGACGAGGCTCTGGAACGGTACAACGCTAAACAAACCAGGGCCGACAGAAGGATAGAGGATTACTATGAGAAGATCCGCTCCGGCAAGCAGGAAAAGCCGTTCCATGAAATCATCCTGCAAGTGGGCAATCGAGATGATATGAGCGCCGACAGCGAGGAGGGACAGCTTGCGGCAGCGGTTTTGGACGAGTACATGAAGGGCTTTCAAGAGCGCAACCCCCAACTCCGGGTGTTCTCTGCCCACCTCCACATGGACGAGGCTACGCCCCATCTGCACATTGACTT